>DAOVUK010000041.1 GCA_030632625.1 Gammaproteobacteria bacterium | reverse complement strand
TTATTTAAAATAAATCATTCATGATAGTTAATTTTAAATAAATTGAAGAAGAAATGAGAGTAAAAAGAAGAAAAAACAGTATGGTTATCAATCATCTGTTTTTGAAGCAAAGAAAAGCCTGCAGAGAGTCTGCATTAATACTCTAAGACGTTAGAAGGGGGATTAGATAGGGCAAAGCGCTTTATGAGTAAACAGCTTACGACAAAGCTGAATGCCTCTGATCCATTTTTTAGCTTGTTTTTGGCAAAGCGTTTGCAGTTTATCTTCGGGGCCAACAAAGCAATGAAACTCAGAGGAGAAGCCTTTGACTGTTTCCATCCAGGCATCTTCATCTAAACCCAACTGATGCAATATTTTTGGTGTGCCTTGGGGTATAGTGCCACGTTTGTCTGGTCGGACACAACGACCCGTCCAGTCGGTCAGTTCTAAATAATCCGCCAGAGAAAAAGGAATGCCTGTGTCTGTTTGAGAGCTGGCAATGAAGGGGGCAAGGGGGACAATCACTTCTGGTGATTTATTGACAATTTCATCAATGCGTTGTTTCACCGAGGTATATTCAGAGCTATCAAGAGAATCGCATAAATCAGCCCGAATGGGGTTTAAATCAACATAGGCCATACTACATGGTATTAGATGGCTGTCCATTACTATTGCATTACTACTACTCATTAGGGCAATTTAAAATTGATTGTAATGCCCACCAATTGCAAAAATATAAATGTACTCTTTGTTGTATTTATAAATAACGCGGTCCTTCTGGCTAATACGGCGTGACCACAAACCAGAGAGGTTATGTTTTAATGGTTCAGGTTTTCCAGTGCCAGTGCGCGGATCGTCACGAAGCATTTCTTTCAATAAACGACAAAGCACTTTGTGTAGCTTCTTGTCTTTTAATCTGAGTTCCTCATATGCAGCCCAAGTGTTACCTTCAAATACCAATGATCTCATCTAGCTCTCCGGCAGTTGGTTTATATCCCTTGTTTTTTGCATTTGTGGCGACTGAGGCTGCAATTTGTTTCATTAAATCACTGTTTTGCAAAATATATAATGTTTCTTGTTCACGTTCCCAATCATCTGCACTTAAAACGATAAAATCATCACCACTTCTGCGCGTAACCTTAAGTGGCAAATGCTCTGTAACTACCTGTTCAACAAAGCTTTTTAGGTTATCTCTAAATTTATTTACACTAATACTGTCCATTTCTTTTACCTCATTATGTACTGTATTCCCGTACATAATAGTAGTAAAGCCCTGACAAGTCAATTAACGGCGACCGCAAAAAGCGCGTCGCGTTATTTCAAATGTTAGGCAATTACAAAGGAGAAACGGGTAATTGTGGACAGGCATCTGATAAAACTCTACATTAACTTCTTTCATATGAAACAAGCGGATTTCTACGTCCCATTCCTGAAATATACATAATCAAATCTTCACTGTCTTTTTTTAAAACCAGTATAACAACCCTGTATATTATCTTTTTTTCAATAAAACACCATTGTATTTTATCCCAAAGGGCGCTATTCTAGGCAATATGTATAGAAAATTAAATAATGCTCTGACAGACTGGAAAAATAAAAACAGTCGAAAACCATTGGTTATTCGTGGTGCTCGTCAGGTGGGAAAAACATTTCTGGTAAGAGCATTTGCCCAACAACATTATCAATCACTGGTTGAAATTAATTTTGACCAGTCACCCGAAAAAAAACAACTTTTTGACAGCAATGATATAGACAGAAGTCTGCAATTACTGGAAATTGAGGAAAACATAAAGCCCATAACAAAAGATACCCTGCTTTTTTTTGATGAAGTTCAGGCTGCTCCCGAAGTGTTTCATTTTTTGCGTTATTTATTTGAACAACGTCCTGATATCCCGGTTATTGCCGCCGGGTCTCTGCTGGAATTTTTATTGCAGGATCATGACTTTTCCATGCCCGTCGGACGTATTGAATATCTGCACATGGGGCCTTTGGATTTTGAAGAATTTCTTATTGCTTTAGGTCATGATCAATTAGCCCGGTTTATTGAAAGCTATCAGCTCTATGAGACCATTCCTCAATCCATTCATCATAAATTACTCTATTACACACAGCTTTTTTTCATTATTGGCGGAATGCCTGCGGCAATCCGTCATTATATTTCATCCGATACTTCCCCCCATAATATATCCGAGGCACTTAGAGAGCATCAAAGTATATTACAAACTTATGAAGATGACTTTAGTAAGTACAGAAAAAAAACCGATCATCAACGCCTGAAAAAAGTGTTTCAGAAGTTACCCGCATTAATTGCCAATAAACTGAAGTATGTAAATATTGATCCTAATGACAAAGCAAAAGACTTATCGAATAGCTTACAGTTACTGGAATTAGCAAAAATATTTTATAAAGTAAAACACAGTTCAGCGAATGGTATTCCTTTACGTGCTGAAGTGAATGATAAGATATTTAAACCCTTATTTTTAGATATTGGTCTGGTTGCCAGCTCGCTTGGATTAAAGTTAACGCAACTCACTGCTGATGACAATAATATCATGGTCAATCAAGGTGCATTGGCTGAACAATTCATTGGCCAGCATTTGCTTTATAGCCGTCAATACTATGAAAAACCAGAATTATTCTACTGGAACAGAGAAGCAAGAAATTCATCGGCTGAGGTTGATTATTTGTTGAGTATTAACAATACTATTATCCCCGTTGAAGTTAAATCGGGTAAAACGGGCACATTAAAATCACTACAGCTTTTTATTGCTAATAAAAAATCGCCTATAGCACTTCGATTTAATATTTCAACACCCGCTGTTGAACAACAAACAACACGACTGGCTAATAAAGAGGATTGTGATTATGTGTTTTTATCACTGCCTTTATATCTGGTTTGCCAATCAGAGCGATTGATTTCAGCAGGACTCAGGATTAAAGAATGACCTAATGTTAAAAAGAAACCATACTCAAACAACCAGCAATATTGCCGCATGGGCAATTAAACATCCTATTGGCGTCAATATGATTGCTTTAGCGTTACTGGTATTGGGTTTATTTATGCTGCAGCGTCTGGGGGTCAATTTATTACCTGATATCATCTACCCCGATGTCAGAGTACGTATTGTTGATACCGGTGTGCCGGCTTCTATTATGGAAGATAAAGTCACCCGGCAGCTGGAAGAACAACTGGCCATCACTGAAGGGGCAATTTCAGTACAGTCCCGAACCACAGAAAGCCGCAGTTCTGTGGACTTAAGCTTCCCTTATGGAACAGACATCGATGTGGCTTTACGGGATGCCAGCAATCGTCTTGATCGCGCTAAACGCTTTTTACCTGACTCGATTGAACCACCGGTGATTTACAAACGTGATCCTTCACAAATTCCGGTTATTGAGTTTATTGTCAGCTCCAGCCAGAAATCCCCTATTGAGCTGAGAAGTTATGCGGATTATCAGCTGAGCAAGTGGTTTATCAATATACCCGGTGTGGCATCCACTGAATTGGGTGGTGGTCTGGTGCGCGAAATTCAGGTCATCGTCGATCAACAACGTCTGGTGCCTCATCAACTCAGTTTTGAAGATATTGAAACGCTGATTAAAGAGGAAAATCGTGATATTGCAGCAGGCAGAATTTATACCGCATTTGATGAATTAAGCACTCGTACCGATGCCCGTTTTGACTCACTTGACGAGCTGGCTCAACTGCCGCTTATTAATGAACAGACGCAACAGGTTGATGATGCCGTCAGACTCAACGAAGTGGCTGACATTTTAGACACCCATGAGGACGAGCGGGTGAGTATTCGCCTCAATAGCATGGAAGGTGTCAAGTTATCGATACAGAAACAACCACAGGCAAATACTGTCGCGGTTGTCGATGCCGTTCATCAGCGTATAAAACAATTAAAAGATGAAAACCTGATTCCTCAAGATGTGCAGGTCACTGCCGTTGATGATCAGGCTGTGTTTATTAAACATGCCTTAAACAATGCTACTCGCGCAGCACTTTCAGGTGCCTTTCTTGCCATGCTGGTGGTGTATTTTTTCCTGGGTGATCTGCGTCGTACACTTATCATCGGCACGGCTATTCCTCTGGCCATCGTGATCACCTTTATTATTATGGAAGTTACTGGTCTGACGCTCAACATCATGACCCTGGGTGGCCTGGCTCTGGGCATTGGCATGCTGGTTGACAGTACCATTGTTATGCTGGAAAACATATCCCGACATCAACACAAAGAACAGGATGCTTTACTGCCAGGCTCGGCAAAAACGGACATTAATCCTGCTCTGCTGGCTGCCAATGAAGTCAATAGTGCCATTGTGGCATCCACCAGCACTAATCTGGCTGCCGTATTACCCTTTTTGTTTATGAGTGGTCTGGTCGGACTGTTATTCAAAGAACTGATCATCACCATTTCTGCTGCCATAGTCGCCTCCATGCTGGTGTCACTCACTGTTGTTCCAAGTCTTGCAGCACAGCTGAAAACCCACAAAAAGAAAAAAACCAGAAAAGTATTTACGGCAATTGCTTCGTCCTATGAAAAACTGGTGAACTTCATTATTCATCACGGCTGGCTGCCCTTTGTTATTTTAATTCCTGCATTATTTTTCAGCGTACAATTTATTATAAATGAACAACAAATCTTTCTACCAAAAATCGATGAAGGACGTGTTTATCTCAGTATTTCCGGAGAACCGGGAATGCGTCTGAATGAGATGAATCAGGTCGTTGACAAAATAGAAACGCTGCTGTTAGAAGATAAAGAAGTCATCACGGTCTTTAGTACGATTGGCGGCAGCGTTTACGGACGTTCACAAAGAGAAAGCAGCAATTACAGTTCGATTAAAATTCAGCTCACGTCAGGATCACAACGACACCTGGATGCTCAGCAATGGATCAGCGCTATCAAACCCAAAATAACAGCACTCAATTTAACCGGTATTAAAACCCGCCTTTTTGTGCGCGGCGTTCGCGGTGTCCGGCTGGGTAAGAGTGATGAAAAAATCAGCATCCGGGTTCAGGGTGAAAATTTACAAACACTCAACCAGATAGGTGATCAACTGGTGGAAAAATTACGTGCAGTTGATGGTCTGCGCAATCTGGAGCAAACCTATGAAGAAAATAATAAGGAATTGAAGTTAAAAGTACGCCGTCAACGCGCCGCCGATCTGGGTATCAAAGCCAGCGATATCGGCTATGCGCTTAAAGTGGCTCTGGATGGTGTGGTGGCTTCAGATTTTATTGAAAATGATCGGGAATATAATATCCGCATCAGGCTGTCACGCTCATCCATTTTATCCAATGATGATTTGAAACATATTTTAATCAAACATCATAATGGTCAACCCGTTTATCTTAATGAAGTCGCTTTTCTTGAATTTGCCGCTTCACCTTCGGTCATTGAAAGGGATAATCAGCAGCGCATTGTGGAAGTCACTGCCAGTCTGGTGGATGACGATAAGCTGATTCAGATCATGGCTGAAGTTGATAAGCAGTTAAAAGATTTTTCCCTGCCTGAGGGTTATTTTCTCTATAACAGCAGCGGCAGCAAGGAAATCAAAGAAGGCCGGGATATGAGTATGATACTCTTTGCTCTGGCCATATTTCTGGTGTTTGTCGTCATGGCCGTTCAATATGAGTCATTAAAAAATCCACTGATTATTCTTATGGCCATTCCTTTTATGCTTATTGGGGTTGCTGCGGGTCTCTATTTTCGAGAATTACCTGTTTCTATGCCGGTCTGGCTGGGTTTGATTATGCTGGCCGGCATTGTGGTGAATAATGCCATTGTGCTGGTCGAACAGATTGAAATCGAACGTCACTCCGGTCAACTGCTGAACAAAGCGATCACCCATGCCGCCCGGCTCAGACTGCGCCCTATTCTTATGACCACTCTGACCACTGTGGTGGGTATGCTCCCCCTGTCTATCGGCTTTGGTGACGGCGCTGAAATGCTGCAGCCCCTGGCCGTGGTCATTGTCTGGGGATTGAGCTTCTCCATGCTGGTCAGTCTGATACTGATCCCTGTACTGTATCGATTGCTGCATTCTGAAGAATAATCGTGTGGTTTTCAATATTTGTGGAAATAATATTGAATTATTACATGGGTTGATTACAAATTACTAATAAATCGATGGAGTAAATTGTCCTTCAGCAATCGTATTTTAATCAGATTAACCAAGCTTTTCTGTTGGATATTTTATAGATTGACAATACACATTTATTGTGCTAGCTTCAAAGAAAATAATAAATGGTCTGTCAAACTCAAAGTTATTTACAGCATTCTAATATCTTCTGATTTTTCAGACAATTATAATAATAATATTTATGATGGGGGATAAAATGATGACAATCTTGTCCAGATCTGTCTTTCTATTGGCATCACTTTCAATTTTCTGGTTTCAATCAACTGTCGCTCAGACGATAAATTCGAAAAAACTCCTGTCAGAACCCAAGACCTACATTGGATCGGATGTGTGCAAAACCTGTCACCTTGAACACTATGATGCCTGGAAGAGAACACTGCACAGCAAGATGTTACAGGATGTATCAAAAAACGAAGATGTAATCGTTGTCGATCTGGATCAAGAGACTATGAAGGCAGATTTCAAGAAGATCGAAGGAAAGCTCAAAACACCACTTGATCAGATCTATTTTCCCAAATTCGAAGATATTAAATATACCATTGGCAGCCAGTGGAAACAGCGTTACCTGGTGAAGAAAGATGGTACTTATTACATTGCACCGACACAGTTTAACATTGATACTGGCCGCTGGGTCAATTACCACGACCATGACTGGGACAAACGCCCCTGGCTGAAGAAGTGTGGTGGCTGCCATGCAACCGGCGTCGATCTGGAAAAAGAAACCTTCCTTGAGCCAGGGGTCGGCTGCGAGGCGTGTCACGGTCCCGGTTCACACCATGCTGCCCTGCCTGCTACCGAGACCTTCAAAAAACGTGGCACCATCGTCAACCCAAGCAAGCTGACGGGTGGAATCGCTGTACAGATCTGTGGTTCATGCCATAACCGCGGCAAGTCAACCAAGTACGAGGGAGCAGGCTGGCCTGTCGGATATAGGCCGGGCAAAGCGCTAGAGAGCTACTACAAGTCCATCGAACTCGGTGATAAACACCTCTATAGCACGGGCTTATCAAAAGGTCACCATCAGCAGTACATCGACTGGAAGTCATCAAAACATGCTGACAGCGGTGTGGACTGCATGACCTGTCATGTAGTCCATCAGCTCGGCAACCCCACATTCCGCGGCAAGACAAAGGCTGCAGGTGACAAACTCTGCACCTCCTGCCACGAGCAGGTCGCCGAGGTCGGCGCCCATTCAGTTCATTCTTTCGGTAACTGCTCTAATTGCCACATGCCCAGGATTGCCAAGAGTGCTGAATCCGGTGATATTCGCAGCCATGTATTTACAGCACTGCTGCCCAGGGACACCATTGAGACTGGGATTCCCAACTCCTGCCAGACCTGTCACAAGCATCAGGATGACGATCTCGAAGATCTTCAGCAGCGCTGGGACGCTTTGACCACTCGGCGTGCCGCCGTTGGAGAAGTGATAAAGGCCAACCAGTAATCTGACTGCAGCCAACCATGGGAGAGTCTGATGTCTATCAGTCGCAAAATAATCTGCCTCTTGGGAATGCTGTTCGTGGTTCTGCCCGCCTTCGGGCTGGCCACGGAGTCGCCCAATGAAATGGCGGGAACGGGATACTTCCGGGATCAGGACACCCAGCCGGGTGTGCTGGAGTTCTATCGTCAACTGCCCGGCGGTGAGAACGGGCTTTGGGGGATGGGACCTAAGCGCAAGGTTATCCGCCGTTCCAGCTTCAACAAGGACGCTCACAATGGCGTAGCTGACTTCAGCCCTGAAGTACGCTGCCAGAAATGTCACATCCCGCAGACTAAAGATCTACACGGCTTGAGAATGGGTATCACCTGCGTACAGTGCCACCGCAGCCAACCAGTTGCCGGTGTCTACCACTACTACTCGGCACTCAATCCAATCAGGCGTCACGCCTATGTCTGTGCAAAATGCCATGATGGGGCAACACCTTCGTTTGCCTCCTACATGGTACACGAACCGAACCCCGTCGCATCTGAAACCCGTAGTACTTTCCCGTTATTCTACTATGCCGTCTGGGTAATGTTGATCCTTGCAGTCGGTGTATTTGTCTTCTTTCTACCTTATACAGCCTTGTGGTGGATTCGCGAGTTCATCGTCAAGCTGAAAGGGAGGTCCAATCATGGTTAAAGAACGCACCCGCCTGAAACGTTTTACCCCGGTTCACCGGCTATGGCACCTGGGACTTATTCTTATCTTTATGACCCTGTCCGTCACCGGCATCGCCTGGATGTATTTTGAAACGCCCTGGGGTCGTGGCCTGGCCAACCTGTTCGGCGGCTACCTTAACGTTCTGGAGATCCATCGCATTGCCGGTCTGATAATGATGGCCGGGTTCACTCTGCATATTCTCTACATGATCTATCGCATTGACTGGAAGGGTTTTCCCGGCTCTCTGCTTGGTCCTGACACTCTGGTCTTCCAATGGGTAGACGTGAAGGGGTTTTTCGCCCATCTGGGCTGGATCTTCGGACTCAATAAGCTGCCGCGCTTTGATCGCTGGAGCTGGTGGGAAAAGTTTGACTACTGGGCGGTCTGGTGGGGGCTCATAATCGTTGGCATCACCGGACTGATGCTCTACAATCCAGTGTTAACCAGTGACTACATGCCGGGATGGATGCTCAACGTGGCACTCTGGGTACATCGCATTGAGGCAGTACTGGCCATGGGTCACATCTTCACCATCCACTTCACAGTCGAGCACTGGCGACCCAGTTCCTTTCCTTTCAATGCCGCCATGTTTGATGGCACGATAGCTCTCGAAGAAGCGAGGCACGAACATCCAGAATGGGTCGCACGCCTGGATAAAAATGGCCGTCTGAATGAAGCGTTGGTCTCACCGCCTCCAGTCCCCTTGCGGATCCTCTACTTCCTGTTCGGCTATTCGATCATCTTTCTAGGTTTGTTCCTGCTGGTATTCGCTATCGCCAATGCCGCTCTGCTGACGTTGTTTTAAGCTTTAAACTAAGTACAGTAATTGTGCCCGGTTTAAATAAAATAAATGTATTTTATAAATGAACGATGAATTGTCCCTTGTTGCTGATTGAGACAAATGGATAGTATCTCTATGTGAGGAATGGTTAGTATGAAAAAGTTAAACGTCCAGGGTCGATATTCACCATTAATGTTTATGCCTGCTTATAAAAAAACAATTGGGACAAGAACAATACTATTAACAGTTGCAGTTTCTATGTTTATCATAAGCACTGGTGCATTTGCAGATAAAGTGGCTTGTGTTGAGGCAACTTTTACTCATGTAAAAAAAGGTAAAGCTCAAGTATTGAACCCCAGAACTGGTTCAGATGCTCTTGTTGAATTTGATTTCACTAATAATACCTTGTACGGACCTTCTCATTACGACGTTTATCAATACAAAAATGTAGACCTGGATCTATATAAGCGTATTTATTTAAATTCAATATTGATGTTCAATGACGACAGGTCAAGCATGACCAGAGTATATCTGGGTATAAATTCATCAAAAATGACCACTTATGATTGTCAATACAAAAGATAAAAAGGTAAGTTGAATCAGACTCATTTAAGCAGAAGTAAAAAAATTCTGATTAAGGCATAATGCTCTCCCCATAACACCATTGAATAAAACCTGCCTGACCAGATTTGTGAAAAAACATTCAGCCGACGGCATAATATCGATACGACCTGAATCCATAGCCGACAACTTGTCTTTTTGAGCATTTCGATTAAATAATAATGAGAAGATATTTGCATGAAATTCCATGACAATTGTCTTAAGTACCTACAGATGATTACTAAAGAAAAAAGAAAGGCCCGGTCAATAGAGGCGTTTCACCAGCATTTTATTGATTCCCCTTTAGAAAAAAAACAGACAGTAGCTAATAAAAAATCATTGCCAATGATAAAGAGCATACTGGTTACACTTTTTATTCCTGGAGTTGCCCTTGCAGGCTATCAATTTCAAAATAAAGTTGAGTCTCCAGCTAGAACAGAACCATCTTCTGAAAAAATAACAACTCAAATAAAACAAGACCAGCTAAAGCAGCAAACACGAGACAAGTATCAGAATCGTATTAAAAGTATTCAGGCATTACTAAAAGAAGCCAAAGAGCTGATAGCTCAATTGGATTATCCGGAAGATTTAACCGACTTACCGACTCCGGCAGAATTTAGCAAAGAGTTGAACCTGTTAGAAACATCATTAAGAACCAGGCAGGAACAAGAACAAAAGAAACGGTATCAGGAGCAAGTTGAATTGATGGCAGCGTCAAGAGCGCAAGCGCAGGCCCGTCAAGAGAAACAGGAACGTCTGAACCTGGAGCGTGTACGTCAACAAAGGGAAGCTCTGGAAAAAGAACACAAAATGCAACAGGCGCGTCAACAACAGATAAAACTGCAACAACAGTTACGTGAGCAACAAACTCATGGAATAAGATACCAGAATATAAGTTTCATAGAGCCCATCACAGGTATGGGATTCATTCGTGTAAAAGCGGGTACTTTCATGATGGGCAGTCCAGAGAAAGACGTTGACAGATTCTTCAATGAAACCCTTCATGAGGTAAACCTGACAAAAGATTACTATCTTGGAAAATATGAGGTAACACAGAGAGAATGGGAAGTGATTATGGGTAAGAATCCATCTTACTTTAAAAACTGCGGAGAGAATTGTCCGGTAGATAACGTGAGTTGGAACAAAGTGCAGAAATTTATACGTCGTCTGAATGAAACAGCCAGAGCGAGAGGCGAGCGAGGGGGCTATCGATTACCGACAGAAGCGGAATGGGAGTATGCAGCGCGAGCTGGGACAAAGACGCCATTTTCATTTGGAGAAAATATCAATACGTCGCAAGTGAATTATGATGGGAATGAACCCTATAATGGTGGGAGAAAAGGAGAGTATCGAGTAAAAACAGTAGAGGCATACAGTCTACAGGGAAATGCCTGGGGCTTTCATGCAATGCACGGTAATGTTTGGGAGTGGGTATCTGATGTCTATGTCAGTTATCCAGAAAGTTCAGTAACAGACCCAGATGTACAGTCAGGTGGCTCCCGCCGCGTTAGCCGTGGCGGCAGCTGGGACGACTACGCCGGGTACTGCCGTTCTTCGTTTCGCGGCAGGCTCAAGCCAAATAGCAGCGACAACGATCTTGGCTTCCGTCTGGCCAGGAGCTCTTATTAGCTTTTTTAATTGTCAATGGCCAACTAAATAATTTATTTATTCCTCATCTATAAAAGAGTTGAACAAGCTCTATATTGAAAAAATCATTGAGGTATGGTCTGATGAATAATAAAATGTTTGAAGAATTAATGGCTAATTTTCAGAACACTAACTAACTCAATCACCCGGATGTAAAATACCTTTATATGAATAAAATAATTGTTTTTCTCTTTCTACTCGTTTTTTCACCAATCATTTTAGCTCAGGAAGAAGCACTACCTGCACAATGCATAGCCCAGCTGCAGGAACAGGCAACACAGGCTGGATTACCACAATCCTTAATTGATGAAGTTATTCCTGAGCTCAAATATCTTCCAAAAGTCATTGAATCGGATCGTTCACAAGCCGAATTCACCCAGACTTTTGCCACCTACCTGAACCAGCGTGTTTCTGATAGTCGCATTAAACAGGGCAGGCAATTATTAACAAAACATAAAGATTTTCTTCAGCTACTGTTTCGCAAGTACGGTGTACCCGGACGATACCTCATTGCATTCTGGGGACTGGAAACCAATTTTGGTCATTATCTGGGCAACATATCTACGCTCAATTCCCTGGCCACCCTTGCCTGTGATGAGCGCCGTGCTGAATTTTTTTCAAAAGAACTATTACTCGCATTACAATTAATGAATCGGGAATCACTGTCACCTGACAAGATGCAGGGTTCATGGGCCGGGGCTATGGGACATACTCAGTTTATGCCGTCCACTTATTATCAATATGCCGTCGATGGTGACGGTGATGGTCAGATCAACCTCTGGTTAAGCGAAAAAGATGCGCTTGCCAGCAGTGCAAATTATCTTCAGCAGCTGGGCTGGAAAACGGGCGAACGCTGGGGACGAGAAGTCAATCTGCCATTGAACTTTCCCTATGAAAAAACCGGCTATAAAAACTGGCAGTCATTAATAGACTGGAAATCATCAGGCGTCACCAAAGTCAATGGTGCCCTCTTGCCTGCGCTGGATATTCAATCCGCTGTGTTAGTACCTTCGGGGCATTCAGGCCCTGCATTTCTTGTATACCAGAACTTCAAAATCATTATGAGCTGGAATCAGAGCAAACATTATGCCCTTTCAGTTGGCTTACTCGCTGATAGAATTTCAGGCCTGGGACCATTAAGTATGCCGCCCGAAAATCAGCAAC
>DAOVUK010000216.1 GCA_030632625.1 Gammaproteobacteria bacterium | reverse complement strand
TGATGATGTGGTCGCCCGGGGTGAACTTGATCCCGGTGAACTGGCCAGAGCCGAACAGCAGCTGGCGGTTTGTGAAGGCTCGGACTGGTTCTGGTGGTTTGGTGATTATAATCCTGCTGATTCAGTGAGTAGTTTTGAGTCTTTATTTCGCCTCAATCTGTCCATTTTATATCAGTATCTGGGTGTGCTTCCGCCCAGCTATCTCACCCAGGTGTTCACTCAGGGCAGTGGTGCACCGGCTGCGGGCGGCACCATGAGACCGGGACAGGAATAATAATATGACAGGGACGGATCCATTGGACAACGTGACAACAACGAGTGATCAAAGTGATAAGAGCCATCAGCCAGAAGAGAGCCATCAGCCAGAAGGGAGCCATCAGCCAGAAGGGAGCCATCAGCCAGAAGGGAGCCATCAGCCAGAAGAGAGCCCTCAGCCGGAAAGGAGCCCTCAGCCAGTAGAGAGCCCTCAGCCAGTAGAGAGCCTTGAGAGTAAAAGCTATAACCAGTCCATACCACTGGATAAACGCCGTTCAGGTGTTCTGCTGCATCTGACGTCATTGCCGGGATCCTATAATAATGGTGTCATTGGCGAAGATGCCTATCGTTTTGTCGATTTTCTTAAAGATGCCGGTTTCAGCGTCTGGCAAACTTTGCCTCTGGGACCCACTCATGGTGACGGCTCACCCTATCAATCCCTTTCAGTACATGCCGGTAATCCACAGTTGATCGACCTGCAATGGCTGGTGGAACGAGGCTGGCTGGCTGAGGGCGATATGCACCACTGTTTCACTGATGTTTTTGGCCGTTCAAAATGCATCTCAATTGCGTTTAATGCGTTTCGTAAAGAATTTGAAGATATCTCTGATAGCAGAGAGCAGGACAATAAATGGCATGAAAACAAATGTCTGGTTGATCTTCTTTTAGAAGAAAAGAGTGCAGCAGAGAAAGATTTTGAAAAGACTGAGTGTCATTATTTTCAGGAATTTATTCAGGAGCAGGCTTTCTGGCTTGACGATTATGCACTGTATTGTGCTTTGAAAAAAGAGAATCAGCAAAAAAGCTGGATGGACTGGCCGGAAGCGATAAAAAACCGCGAAGCAATTGCGCTTGATGAAGCCAGAGATCGCCTGAGAAATAGTATTTTATTTTACCAGTTTGAACAATATCTGTTTTTTAGTCAGTGGTTGTCATTAAAAGACTATGCCAATAAACAGGGTATTTATCTATTTGGTGATTTGCCGATATTTGTTGCTCATGACAGTGCTGATGTCTGGGCGCAACGACGGTTTTTTAAATTAGATGCACAAGGGCAGGCAGATGTTGTCGCCGGTGTACCGCCTGATTATTTTTCCGCGACGGGTCAGCGATGGGGCAATCCGCATTATCAATGGGATGCCATTGAAGCCTCTCAATTCAGCTGGTGGGTGGAACGCATCAATACCCAGCAAAGACTGTTTGATCTCATTCGTATTGATCATTTCCGCGGTTTTGAATCCAGCTGGGAAATCCCTGCAAATGAAGAAACCGCCATTAACGGCACATGGATTAAATCGCCCGGTGAAAAACTGCTGAGAACCTTGTACCAGACATATCCTGATTTAGCCTTAGTAGCAGAAGATCTGGGCATTATTACTGAAGCAGTGAATGACTTGCGTGAACAGTTTAATTTGCCGGGTATGAAAATCCTGCAATTTGCTTTTTCCGGTGAGAGCAGTAATCCATATCTGCCGCATAATCATCAAGTTAATAGTGTCGTCTATACCGGGACTCATGATAATGACACGACACTGTCATGGCTGGACTCGCTCAGTGAAGATGAAAAAAATTATATTCAGCAATATTTCAGCTTTCCTTATGAACCATTAAATCAGGTAATGATGAACAGTACCATGGCGTCGGTGGCTAAACTGGCTATTCTGCCGATGCAGGATCTGATGGCTTTTGGCGAGGGCCATAGAATGAATACCCCGGGGACGACAGAAGGAAACTGGCAATGGCGATTTTCCTGGGAACAGCTGAAAGAAGAAACTAAAATGCTGGCAAGACAGATGAATACACTCTATGGGCGTATGGATTAACTTTATGAGAGTATGGATTACCATTGCTTTAGTAATAGTTTTGTAATAGTTTTGTGATAATCTGCTAACAATTTTAATGGACAATCAAAAAGGAGAGTAAGGGTATGAATAAACAGGTTTTTGCTTTTGAAGAAGGTGATGGAAAAAATAAGGCTTTATTAGGGGGCAAAGGGGCTAATCTTTGTGAAATGACGCAGATTGGATTGAATGTTCCCCCGGGCTTTGTTATTACCACAGAAACCTGTTTGAGCTACCTGAACTCGCAGACAGATTCTTTGCCTGAAGCGCTGATGGCTGAAGTGCAGGAGCAGATGGCGGCACTGGAAGAAAAAACCGGCAAAAAGTTTGGTGATGCCGGTAATCCTCTGCTGGTTTCAGTGCGTTCAGGTTCGGCCATGTCCATGCCCGGGATGATGGACACCATCCTCAATCTGGGTTTAAACAGTGAAACACTTAATGGTGAAATCGAGCAAACCGGTGACGCCCATTTTGCCTATGATTCCTATCGCCGTTTTATCCAGCTGTTCGGCAAAGTGGCTTTAGGCATTGCAGATGAGCCTTTTGATGAAGCTTTTGCGCAAATTAAAAAAGTCAAAGGTATTAAAGAAGATATTGGCCTGTCAGCGGATGATCTGTCCGTGATCTGCGATGAATTCTTAAGTATTGTGAAACAACAGACAGGCCGCATTTTTCCCGAAGATCCCTATGAGCAGCTGGAGCTAGCCATTAAATCTGTTTTTGGCTCATGGATGGGTAAACGAGCCATTGATTATCGGCGAGAATTCAATATTACTGCGGATATGGCCAATGGTACTGCAGTAAATATTTGTACCATGGTATTTGGTAATCGCGGCGATGATTGTGCCACCGGTGTGGGTTTTACCAGAAATCCGGGTACAGGAGAAAACCGTATGTATGGTGAATACCTGACCAATGCTCAGGGTGAAGATGTGGTTGCCGGGATCCGGACACCCAAATCGATTGAGCAAATGGCTCAGGAAATGCCGGAAATGCACCAACAGCTGGAAGAGTTACGCTCCCGGCTGGAAGGCCATTATTGTGAAATTCAGGACTTTGAATTCACTATCGAACGCGGAGTCCTATACTGCCTGCAGACCCGAAATGGCAAAATGAATGCTGTCGCTATGGTCAGAACATCGGTGGAAATGGAGCGAGAAGGCTTGCTCAGTAAAAAACAGGCATTACTGCGTATTGATCCCCAGCACCTTGAACAAATGCTTTATCCTCGACTGGATCCCAATATCCGTATTGATGCGCTTGCCCAGGGGTTACCTGCTTCACCGGGTGCTGCCAGCGGTATGGCAATTTTTGATGCCGATCGGGCAGAAAAACTGGGCAGGGAAGGGGATCAGGTTATTCTGATCCGAGAAGAAACCAAGCCGGAAGATATTCATGGTTTTTTTGCCTCTCAGGGCATTTTAACCAGCCGGGGAGGAAAAACATCGCATGCTGCAGTTGTTGCCCGGGGCATGGGCAAGCCCTGTGTGGCAGGCGCAGAAGGTATTGTGGTTGATGTTAATTTACGTCAGGCTAATATTGGCGACATTATTATTAAAGAAGGTGACTGGCTCACCCTGGACGGCACCAGCGGTAATGTCTACCAGGGAAAGATAGGCACGGTCGAAGCGGATTTTACCCAGGAACTTAATACGCTTCTGAGTTGGGCCGATGAAGTCGCCAGACTTAAAGTTCTGGCCAATGCAGATACTCCGGCGGATGCTGCCAAGGCGATTAAATATGGTGCCATGGGCATTGGTTTATGTCGTACTGAAAGGATGTTCAATGATCCGGAACGCCTGCCCATGGTGATTGAAATGATTGTGGCAGATGATAAATTACAGCGCCAGCAGGCTCTGGATAAATTACTGCCGATCCAGCGAGCAGACTTTAAAGGGATTTTTGAAGTCATGTCGCCGAGAAAAGTTATTATTCGTTTACTGGATCCGCCGATTCATGAATTTTTGCCGTCAGAACCTCAGTTACAACGTGAAATTGAACAACTCAAACAGCTTCTTGCAATGGCTGCTGGTGCCAGTGTGTTAGGCAACACAATGAATTTATTGAAGGATAGTCATGAGCGGCGAATCACGGACAAAGTCCCCCTGCCGCAAATGGTGGATCCGTCTCTGGTTGAAGATGCCATCAATAAAAAACAAAGCATGTTAAAAAAAGTACGGGCGCTGTATGAAACCAATCCCATGCTGGGGCATCGCGGCGTTAGACTGGGCATCACTTTCCCGGAAATTTATTCCATGCAGATCCGGGCAATTCTGGAAGCGGCTGCCGAGTGCATTGCCAAAGGCATGGACGTTCAACCCCAGATTATGATCCCTCAGGTATCGACTGTGGAAGAACTGAAATTTATTAAACAGTTTGCTGATTCGATTCACGCCGAAGTTGAAAAAAGCTACAATCTGACGGTGAATTATAAATTTGGCTCAATGCTTGAGGTAGTGAGAGCCTGTATGCGTTCAGAGTCTCTGGCTGAAGTGGCTGAATTCTTCTCTTTTGGTACCAATGATTTAAGCCAGGCGACTTTCTCTTTTTCCCGTGAAGATGCAGAAAACAAATTTCTACCGCTCTATAATGAACGCAATATCCTTCAGGACAATCCCTTTGAAGTGCTGGACAGAGAAGGCGTGGGTAAATTAATGGAACTGGCGGTTAAATGGGGACGAAACAGTCGTAAGGATATGTCGATTGGGATCTGCGGTGAACATGGCGGGCACCCGAATTCAATTCATTTTTGTCATCAGATTGGTCTGGACTATGTCTCCTGTTCAGGACCCAGAGTACCTATTGCCCGATTAGCAGCAGCACATGCAGCTTTAGGGGAGTAAGTTTATAAGTTGCTATGTTTATAGGTTTGTATGTTGGTATGTTTATATGTTTGTAAGTAGTTCAGGCTTAGCCGGATTACTTAGCAACTTATTAACATACAAACTTATTAACTTACCAACATACAAACTTACAACTAAAAATTCTCAGTTGAAGTAAACAGGCCGACACGAAGATCGTTCATGGTGTAAATTTCTTTATCATCAACAGACATGCTGGCATCAGCAATACCCATTACCAGTCGACGGGTAATAACCCGTTTCAGATCCAGTTTATAGGTGACTTTTTTTGCCGTAGGTAATACCTGTCCGGTGAATTTAACTTCACCCACACCCAGGGCGCGACCCCGACCGGGACTGCCCAGCCAGCCAAGATAAAAACCAACCAGTTGCCACACGGCATCCAGACCAAGACAGCCGGGCATCACAGGATCACCCTTAAAGTGACAATCAAAAAACCACAGATCGGGATTAATATCCAGCTCTGCTATGATCCCGCCTTTGCCATGTGCGCCGCCGTTTTCATTAATATCAACAATACGATCAATCATTAACATATTTGGCAGCGGTAATTGAGCATTACCCGGACCAAACATTTCACCTCGACCGCACTGCAGCAATTCTTCTCTGCTGAATGAGCTTTGTCTGTTCATAAAAGCCTTTTTTACTGTTGTAATTTGTAAAGTGTTCTAATTAAAACTGGCTCATTTTAACAGATTTTTACACAAGCGGTGTAATGAGATACTGTCTATTTTTTAAATCCGCTATTAAGTTTCAATTTTTCTGGTCGCTAATAGATGTGATTAATACTATTATTACATTGCTATTGGTTGTTTTATGGATATAAGTAGTGCCCTGAATACAAACACGCTACCGGCAGCTGCTGGTTTTCCTCATTCTGTCAGTCAGACGGAAGAAACTCGTATTCCTGTACAATTTGCAGACCGATTAAGTCTTTCCGGTAAAGAGCCTTCAGCCAACAAAGAGCCTTCAGCCAGCAAAGAGCCTTCAGCCAACAAAGAGCCTTCAGCCAACAAAGAGCCGCCTTCAGCCAACAAAGAGCCCTCAGCAGGCAAAAGCGAGCTGTCAGAAGCAGAACAGCTTGAAGTTGAACAACTGAAACGCCGTGATGCAGAAGTCAAAGCACATGAGCAGGCTCATACTGCTGCGGCCGGAAATCTGGCTCAGGGAGGCGCCAGATTTGCTTATGAAACAGGGCCTGATGGT
>DAOVUK010000078.1 GCA_030632625.1 Gammaproteobacteria bacterium | reverse complement strand
TGAAAAAGTGTTGATTGACAGCTTAATGCTGTCACTTTACCCCATTGATTTATTCAGAATAAGTAATGTCTGCTTTCGGTGTACTTGAGAACAAATATCATTTGTGCCGAACTGCTGCAAAAGGTCAAAACCCGCATTTTACCGAAGGTCTGCTTACACCAACAGAAGACGGTCAAGCACAGCTAACTGACGGTCTCTTTAATGCTCATTATGGTGGCAGAAAGCAGGGCAATACTCTACCTGATAATCGCTATCGTTTCAGTTAACGTAAAATTAATGGCATCGCAAAGTTACGATGCCTGAGAGACTTAATAGAAATAATGTATCATCGATTGATTCTTCCAAGCCAACAAAAGTCATTCTGGCAGCGGGCACTAGTACGAACTGTTCTGCTGTTTCTGCTCCTTACGGGCTATTTGTGGTTGGCTGAATATCTTGGTGGTTTTGTTGTCAATTATACGCAGCAACTCTGGCTGGAGGGTTTATTAGCACTCTATATGTATTGTCTTGGTTACGTCGTATTGCGTCCCTCACGCTTGCGCAGTTACCTTGCAGCGGTTCCACTGCTGCTGTTCTATCTGACCAGCGATATTTTCTATCTCGCCTTTGGCAAGGTGTTCAGGCTAGTTAATCTAAATGAACTATCGGAGTTATTTGATATACTGCCATTAAGTTACAGTTTGCCATTAGCCATTCTATTGCTGCTACCCATTGTTATTTTATCAATGCATATCATGTGGCGGCCACATCGTCATGCCTTACTCGCAGCCACACCATTACTGGTTATCCTGTTCATTCTCTACAGCTCCCCGAGCGGGATTGCACAGTTGATAATCGGCGCAGGCAGTGTTCCGGTAAAGTACTCTGCTGCAAAGAGTGTAGAGAGAAACGGTCGTCTGACCATGATGCTCTATCGCCTGGCTCTGAGGATGAAAGCCCTTGATGAGCTCGCTCCATATCGTGACCGTACTAAATATGAGAAGCATATCAATACACGGTTGCAAGCATTGCTGCCAATGCCTGATAAACGCAATGTTCACATTATTGTACTGGAGAGTTTTCTCGACCCGCGTCTGTTCAGTAAGCTCGGCTTCTCCACATCGCCTGTGCATCCTTCTTTTGAGAAGCTATTCGGTGAACAGCTGGGACTTTCTTTATCACCTGTATTTGGCGGTGCTACGGCACAGGCCGAGTTTGAGATTCTCTGTGGTGTGCCCGCACTAGAACAACTCTCCAGTGTTGAATTTAACATCTTTAATGGTTCTGCAGCTCACTGCCTGCCGGGACAGTTGGCAAGCCTGGGGTACCACAGCAGTGCCAGCAATACTTATAAACCCGATTTCTTTAATGCGGTAACCGCTTATCGGGGAGCAGGGTTCAGTGAAATCCATTTTCCCATAGAGTTTTCCCCGGCTGTGGAGAGTTATCTGAAGTTTGGCGATCCCGGTGTAGAAGAATATATTTTTGATAAGGAACTCTTTGATCAGAACCTGGGTTACGTGGAGAAACATCTTCGTGAACATCCAGAAAAACCGTTATTTAATTATCTACTTACCATCTATGGCCACTTGCCGCATATTCTTGATCCAGATAAGCGTCCAGAGCTGATCGAGCTGCATACTGATTACCCGGATGATCACCTGAGTCGTGCCACCAACCAGTTCTACTATCGCACTGAGGCCATCGCCAATTATGTGAATAGTTTGATCCGTCTGGATCCTGAATGTCTTATTATTCTCATCTCTGATCATGTACCGCCGTTACGCAATGGGCCTAACACCTATGAGGCTCTTGCCTATATTGATGGTGCCGAGAATGCCTATTACTACAACCGCATGGCTATCATTGATAGAGGTCAGCCCAAGGTTTGGCCATTGATCCACCACTACGACATACACGCCCTGGTACTAAACTCTCTTAGTGAAGGGTTGTACTGCCAGGCACAGGGTTGTTCATTTATGGGTAGCGGTGATAACAGCAGCGAAGATGAAAGACTTAACGCCTATTTGCGATTAATGGCCCATGCTTCAGAATAATAAAAACCATTCAATCAACTACCAGGAAAAGAGGATTAAAGCAGACGCTCACCCAAACGACTCACAATATCCCGCTGCTCATGGATAACACCAATAATCAAAGGCTTCTGATCGATTTTATGCAAATAAAAAATAAAATGATAGCGGTATTTAGTCACGTAAAGCTCAGGAAACTGATTGGAAAAGGTTTTCTTAATAACGCTCTTTTCAGCAATGGCTTTAAATTTGGCCTTAAGCCCATTTCGGTACTTTTGAAGAAACGGCTTCCCCCAGTTGTTGAGCGTGTAACGGGCAACAGCCTGTAAATCCTGATCTGCATTCAGAGAGAGTTCATAAGGTAATGCCATTTATTCAGCCGCTTCCTTTAATACCTCATCAAAAATATTATCCACCGTTCGAGTAGATAAGGCACCATTTTCAACAGCTTTAATTCTTGGTGCTAGAAATTGCTCAAGCTCTTGTAAGGCAGACTGCTCATCTGGATTAGGAAGAGTTCGCTTAAGCACGTAATCTTTAATCGACTCCCCCTTAAGTGCTGCAGCCGCCTTCAAGCGTTGATGCTGATCGGGCGTAATTTCAATTGAAAGTCGCATAACAGTAATCCTGTGGTTTTTATACAATAATTATAGAATAAAAACAACAAATTGTACATTTGTTGTTTTTGTCCCCCAGTGATGTTTAATTTTGATTCTTATTTAAAAAGAAAATAAGTCTTATCATTGAGCACTTTCTCGTGTTTTTTCTGTGTTTTGAGTAATCTGGGGTAAACTTAGAGTACCACACCATGAACATACGCTTGATAAGCAAATAGCAGCCACTGAAATTTTAAACGAATTAACTGTAGTAACAAGAAATGTAGATGATTTTAGAAAAACTGGTGCAAAAATATTAAACCCTTTTGATTAAAAGGCTTTATTACTCGCCTGCATCAGTACTGACAAAGGCATCAACATGCTGGGCAAAGTCATCACCATCTTTATAGCCGACAACCCGGAAATTACGATTCTCTGCCGCATAAGAGGCACCTGACTGTGGTGAAAAGAACAAGATCGCCGGCGGGGCAGGGATCTGATATTCTTTTAAAAGTGCTTTATCTTCATCATCCATATCAGTGACATCGGCCTGTAAGATAATGAAGTTATCCAGAGAGGACAGGACTCTGGCTGATTTGAAGGTGGTATTTTCCATCGTTTTACAATAAGTACACCAGTCAGCATAAAAATCAAGCATAAGCGGGCGGTTTTGTTGTTTGGCCAGGGCCAGCTTCCGGTTTAAATCAGTGATAGATTTGACTTTTTCAAAAGCAACATGCTGTGAGGCTGTATTATCACCGGATGACTGCATAAAGCTGCCTTTGAGCGGCTGCATATAATCAGAATTGCCGGAAGATGCACCAATGATTAACAAGCTGGCATAAAGCATCATCACCAGGCCAAGTGCTTTCCACATGCGTGACCAGCCCGTTGTATTTTCATGAATAGGTGTCAAAGCACCCATATAAACCCCGGAAACAAAGATGAGCAGTGCCCATAGCCACATAATAATTATTTCAGCTAATACTCTTTCCAGCATCCATATGGCGACACCCAGCATGGCAACGCCGAAGACGGCTTTAACGGTATCCATCCAGACGCCTGCTCGGGGCATGAGTTTACCCGCTGAGGTACCAATTATAATCAGTGGAATGCCCATGCCCATACTCATGACAAATAGAGCGGTGCCGCCCAGAAGCGGATCACCGGTCTGGCTGATAAATAACAAAATACCCATTAACGGTGGTGCCATGCAAGGGCCGACGATCAGTGCGGATAAAACCCCCATGATGGCAACGCCGATGAGTGTACCGCCTTCCTGTTTATTGCTGAATTCAGAAATTTTGGATTGCAGAGATGAAGGCAGCTGCAGGTTATAGAAGCCGAACATTGACAGAGAAAGCAAGACAAAAATCAGGGAAAAACTGCCCAGAACCCATGGATTCTGGAAAATAACCTGAATATTATTACCGGAAATACCGGCCACCACACCCACCAGAGTATAAACGATGGCCATGGACAGAACGTAGACAACCGACATGACAAAGGCGCTGCTGCTGGCATTTTTACCCTGACCGGCAATGATGCCGGAGAGAATTGGAATCATGGGAAAGACACAGGGAGTAAAGGCCAGTCCCAGTCCAATTAAGAAAAAGGTGAGCAAAGCAAGCAGGGTATTGTCAGAGCTTAATAAACCCGCTAATGCATCTTGTTCGGACTGAACCGCCGCCTTGGGTGTATCAGATGAAGGCATTGTTTCAGCTACGGCACTGGACAGAATAGCCGGCAGGTTGGCTGCAAATCCGGAAACATCCAGCTCAATATTTTTACTTACTTTGGGATAACAGATCCCGGCCTCGGAGCAACCCTGATAGGTGACTTTCAGCGCCAGTGGTTTTGACGGGTCACCTGCACCTGATACCGGAATATTAATGATCAGATCATGGTAATAGGCTTCATAATCACCTAAATACTCATCATTTTTGGCTTTGCCTGCCGGCATTTCAGGTGCTTGAATTGAAAAGCCATTGCCTTTGAGCAGTTCAAATTTAAACTTGTTTTTATAGAGATAGTGTTTGTCGGCTATCGACCAGATTGCCGAGAGCTGATTGTTTTTATCAGCTGAGAGTGAAAATTTAAAAGCATCTTCGACCTTTAAAAAATCATCCTGTGCATCAGCCATCGGGTCGAGATTAGAATTGCCGAGATTAGCTAATGCCGTGAGCGGGTTATTGGCTGTGTTATCAGGCTGAGCTTCAGGTTGAGCAAAAGAAACACTTTGTTTTAAGGGGGGATAACAGATGCCGCCTGCTGCACAACCCTGAGATTTTGCAGTTAAAAAAAGCAGCTCATCTTTGGCTATATCCGATGTAAAGGGGATTGTGGCCGTGATTTGCTTCTTGTAAATCTGAATTTCACCAAAATAGGGATCATTTTTGGTTTCACTGGGTGATAATTCTATTTCGCCCAGGCTTAAACTCTTATCTTTAGCGGTAAAGCTGATTTTATCCCGATAAATATAATAGCCGTCTGCAATTTTCCATGAAACTATGACTTTATTGCCATCAGGTGTGGTGACTACCTGACTGGGCTGTATGGCAAAGGCTTTTTCCGGAGGCAGAAATTCTTCTTCTGCCAGACTATATGTTGATAATAGAGACAGGCAGAAAAATAAAGTAAATCGCACAAGTACTGCTTTTATTGACATGGTTTAAGACCGCTATAATTAATTTTGTTGCTTATATTTGTAAGTTGGACGAGGGCTTCATATCTCTACGGCTATTAAATGTTAAGACCAGAGTTATACGGCTTTGCTTTCAACCTGGGTTCAATAAGCCGGACATTTTTATTAGCTCAAGTTATACTACTTCCTATCCATTTAAGATATTCCGGTAAACCACTATTAATATCTATTGCTATGATTTCAGGTACTTCATAGGGATGTAGAGATTTAATCACCTTTTCTAATGAGGCATACCTTTGCACGGTAGTTTTTATTAACAGCATATTTTCCTTGGCAGACTCGACATTCCCCTGCCAGTGATAGACAGAATAAACGCCGGGTAAAACATTAACACAGGCTGCTAATCTCTGAGCAACGATGTTTTCTGCAATATTGACTGCAGTCTCCTCATCAGGACAGGCACAAAGTACCAATTGATAGAGAGGTTTTTCACAATTATTTTTTTCCATTTGAAAAAAGCTTTTCCTTACCCCATAACATAGGAACGACAGTGAAATATAAATGTCACCGGATTAATTCGTGAAATTTTATGTTATGAACCTCTGATTAGCAAATTATCTGCTTATTTCATGTCTAAGAGAAAATTAATTCTACAATTTTATTGAATATAATTATTGAGAAAGTTATGCCTATATTACCCTTGTTTCTTATTCTTTTTATTGGTGTTCCTCTGGTGGAGATCTATCTGCTGATTGAAGTAGGGGGTATTATTGGAGCGCTTCCAACTGTTTTTGCTGTAGTATTTACGGCTGTTCTGGGAGTATCATTAATCAGGATACAGGGCTTTTCGACACTGCAAAAAGCACAAAAATCGATGGATCAGGGTATGTTGCCTGCCACAGAAATGTTTGAAGGTCTGATGCTGTTATTTGCTGCACTTTGCCTGTTGATCCCCGGCTTTTTTACCGATGCTGTGGGTTTTTTGCTGCTGGTACCCCCTTTGAGAACCCTTATTGCCTCTAAAGTAATTGCTAGTGCCGCCCTGAAAAGTCGTTTCTCTGGTAATAAGCAGGCTTATCAACAAGGCTTCAGGCAGGGGCACTCCGGAGGTGATTATTTAGATGGTGAATATGAAGATTTAACGCCGCAACAGCAGCATGAGCGTAATCAGGACAGACTTCAGCACCAGCACATCATTGAGGGGAAAGTTGAAGAGCCAGAGGATAAATCAGATGATGCTAAACGCTGAAAAAAGGATTATTAATCAGCTTTATTTAAAATAAAGCTGTTTTTTTGCAACTTTTTTGTAACCTTGTACTTGAAAAAAAAAGCCCAGTCCCAAATTAACAGTCATTAACTTAATTCCCGGATGTTTTTTAAATTGTCGCAAGTTGATTCAGACCTGGTCGATTAAAAAAACACAGAGTCCGGTTTTTTTAACAGTGTTGATTAGCACTCTTTGTATGTGAGTGCTAAAACATCTGACGGAGAAAATCTAAAGTGAACATTCGCCCACTAGGTGACCGCATCGTTGTGCGTCGTCTTGAAGAAGAAACAAAAACCGCTGGTGGTATTTATATTCCAGATTCTGCAACTGAAAAACCTTCTGAAGGTGAAGTGGTTGCAGTTGGCAAAGGCCGTATTGCTAACAATGGTGACCTGATTGCTATGGAAGTTAAAAATGGTGATAAAGTTATTTTCGGTAAGTATTCCGGAAGTGAAGTTAAAGTTGCTGATGAAACATTGCTGATTATGCGTGAAGAAGACGTATTAGCAGTTGTTGAATAATCTCTGGCTTATGTCGTTAGACAAAAAGCAGCAACTGATTCACAGAATTTTTAATTTAAATATAGAATTATCGAGGGTATAAATAATGCCAGCTAAAGATGTAAAATTTGGAGATGACGCACGTCATCTAATGATCGCCGGTGTCAATACATTGGCTAATGCCGTTAAAGTAACACTGGGTCCTAAAGGACGTAATGTGGTACTGGACAAAGCATTCGGTGCACCAACCATCACTAAAGATGGTGTTTCAGTTGCAAAAGAAATTGAACTGGAAAATAAATTTGAAAATATGGGCGCACAGATGATGAAAGAAGTTGCATCACAAACATCTGATGTGGCTGGAGACGGTACGACAACTGCAACAGTACTGGCTCAATCAATATTGAATGAAGGCTTAAAGGCAGTTGCTGCTGGCATGAATCCAATGGATTTGAAACGCGGTATCGACAAAGCAGTGACTGCAGTGGTTGCACAGATTGAAGACATGGCGAAGCCTTGTGAAGATTCTGCTGCCATTGGCCAGGTTGGTTCTATTTCTGCTAACTCTGATGAAAGCATTGGTAAAATAATTGCAGATTCAATGGAAAAAGTCGGTAAAGAAGGTGTTATTACCGTTGAAGAAGGAACAGCGCTGCACAATGAACTGGATGTTGTTGAAGGCATGCAGTTTGACCGTGGTTACCTGTCACCTTACTTTGTCAACAATCAGGACAGTATGACCGCTGATCTGGATAGTCCGTACATCTTGTTACACGACAAGAAAATCTCTAATATCCGTGATTTACTCCCAGTATTAGAAGCTGTGGCAAAATCTGGTAAGCCTTTGTTTATTATCGCTGAAGATATTGAAGGCGAAGCGCTGGCAACATTAGTTGTTAATAACATGCGTGGTGTGGTTAAAGTGACTGCTGTTAAGGCGCCTGGTTTTGGTGATCGCCGTAAAGCGATGCTGCAGGATCTTGCGATTCTGACCGGCGCTACTGTGATTTCTGAAGAAGTGGGTCTGAGCCTTGAAGCTGTGTCTCTGGATGATTTAGGTACAGCCAAGCGTGTGCAAATTGGTAAAGAAAATACCACCATTATCGATGGTGCTGGCCAGGAAGCTGATATCAGTTCACGTGTTGAGCAGATCCGTCGTCAATTAGAAGACACCTCTTCTGATTATGATCGTGAAAAGCTGCAGGAACGTGTTGCTAAACTCGCTGGCGGTGTTGCAGTGATTAAAGTTGGTGCAGCCACTGAAGTTGAAATGAAAGAAAAGAAAGCCCGCGTTGAAGATGCGCTGCATGCAACTCGTGCAGCGGTTGAAGAAGGTGTGGTGCCAGGTGGTGGTGTTGCTCTGATCCGTGCTTTACAGGCAATTGGTGAAGTTGAGACCCTTAATCATGACCAGACTATTGGTGTTAACATTTTAAAACGTGCCATGGAAGAACCTATGCGTCAGATTGCTACGAATGCAGGTGATGAAGCCTCTGTTGTCGTTAACAATGTTAAAGCAGGTGAAGGCAACTATGGCTATAATGCAGCGACCAGTGAATATGGCGATATGATTGCCATGGGTGTTATTGATCCCGCTAAAGTGACTCGTTCAGCACTGCAGCATGCGGCCTCTGTTTCCGGTCTGATGCTGACCACTGAAGCGATGATCAGTGAAATGCCTCAGGAAGGTGGTGCTGCTATGCCTGATATGGGCGGCGGTATGGGCGGTATGGGCGGCATGGGCGGTATGATGTAACTCTTTTTCAAGAGATTATATCGGGCCGACTAAACGCTCGCATAAAAAAGCCCTGTGTTCTTTCTTATTTTAAAAAGAACACAGGGTTTTTTTTGTCTCCTGATTTTGTATCATGGGTGTCGTAGTCGGGATAATACTGGAAAAGCAGGATTAAAATAAAGGAAATAACATGGAAACACAGAGTATAATCATGATGCTGTTGATTGGTTCAATCGCCGGATGGCTTGCAGGACTGATCTTGAAAGGCAAGGGCATGGGCTTTATTATCAATGCCCTGCTCGGTATTGCCGGTGCTTTTGTCGGTAATTACTTGTTTGGACTGATTGGTTTTTCAACCGGAAACGGTTTAATTGGCGCTGTGTTCACTTCAACTGCGGGAGCCGTTGTTCTACTTTTTATTGTCGGCGTTTTAAGAAAATCACAATAGCATTAAAGACTGACAGTTCTTCCCCCAAATCGCCTCTTCGCAGAAATTCGTACTTTTCCGAATATCAGCAAAACTACCTTAGCGGTAATTGGGGTGGTATAAGATCAAGAGAAAAAAGAAGGTGGGCGCTCGGATTAAATGCTTGCAAGACGACTGCGGTGTAGGCCGGTTCGCCTGATTGGGGACGCTTCAAGTACATCCCTGTAGCGCTTGGCTGAAAACGTCCCTGTTTTCCCTCTTTATTTATATGAGCCGCCCACTCAGACAAACCGACCTACCCCACAGTCTCTCACCACATTTATCCTCGCTGGGAGTGTCCAAAATCAAGAGATAAGACAAAAGCCACAGCAACATCAAAAGCGGAGAATCACATCATAGCCTGAGCGTGAAGGCTGTTGCTTTGTCTCTTGCTTTTGTCTTTGCTTTTGGACAACATTAGCGAGGAACATGGTGAAGTCAGTG
>DAOVUK010000020.1 GCA_030632625.1 Gammaproteobacteria bacterium | reverse complement strand
TCGCAGCGTATTATCTCTATTCGGTAATTTTTTTAAGTGCCTGATAATCTGTTTTTCCTGTCCCCAGCAATGGCAGTTTTTCAACTTCTATAATTTTTTTAGGGACATTAATTTCTCCAATTTTATTTTCTTTGGCATAGACGGACAATTCTTTTCGTTGAGTATTCTGTCGCGTTGTCACTAAAACGAGTTGTTCGCCTTTACTGCTGTCCGGAACACTGACAACGGCATGCATCTCATCCGGCCAGCAGTGAGCGGCCATACCTTCTACCATAGCAAGAGAAACCATCTCGCCGCCAATTTTTGCAAAGCGTTTAACACGTCCCTTTATAGTAATAAAACCATCGCTATCAATATCAACAATATCACCGGTATCATACCAGCCTGCTCCAAACTCTGATTCTGGCGGCTGCAGCATTCCCGGATTTTCATTTCTCAAATAACCTTTCATAATATTTGGGCCTTTGACAAACAGCTGACCACCCTGTTCAATTCCCGGCACCGGTTTTAACTGATATTCCATGCCCGGCAGCATCGTGCCCACAGTACCTGTTTTATAATCTATCGGGGTGTTGATGGAAATCACCGGACTGGTTTCAGTCGCACCATAGCCTTCTAATATTCTCAGACCAAATTTTTCAGCATAAAGTTCTCTGGTTTCTTTTTGCACAGCTTCAGCCCCGGCACAAACATAACGAATACTGTAAAAATCATAATTATGAGCAAACTTGGCATAACCCTTTAAGAAGGTATTGGTACCAAAGAGCATAGTGGCATTAATATCGTAGGCCACTTCCGGAATAATTCGATAATGTAAGGGTGATGGATAAAGAAAGACTTTCATGCCATTGAGAACAGACACTAAAGTGGCGGTACTCAGACCGAAAGAATGAAATAATGGCAAGGCATTTAATATGATGTCATTTTTATTGAAATCGATTTTGGTACCCAGTTGAATGGTATTGCTCATAATATTTTTATGGGACAGTACAACGCCCTTTGGTACCCCTTCTGAGCCTGACGTAAATAATACAACCGCAGGATCTTCCGGCTGGACTGATTGCCACTGTTTTGCATATAAAAGTTTTGGCAAGAGACTACAAAATATCCCATAAGCCTTATCCTGCCATGTTACTTCATCACGCAGATCTTCAAGATAAATAATATTAACCTGTTCTTCCAGTAAGGCTATTAAATCATCCATTTTTGCCAGGCTGATAAAACGCCTTGAAGTATAGACTGTTTTAATTTGAGCGGTTTCTATTGCCGATAATAGACCTTTATACCCTGCAGTATAATTCAGCATAGCCGGTACCCGGGCGATACTTTGCAGAGCAAAAAAGCTTAATACTGTGGCATTAGTATTAGGTAATAACAAACCCGCAATTTCATTTTTCTGTGTTTGTTTTGCCATAAGCCGTGACAGCACACTGCTTCGTAAGATGACTTTTCGATAATCTAACGGCTGACGTTCGATATCTTCAAGAACAACTTGTCCCATACCATGGAGCTCGCTGGCATTGAGTAACTTGTCCATTATTGTCATTTGATTATTAGTGGTTGAATAAATCATATTAGTCATGATTTTTTTCAGTATTTTACCTGCTTCAATGCGCCTGGCTCTGCCGACAAACGAATCATCCAGAGCAATTTTCTGCGGGGCCAGCAGTGTTAATTTTATTTTTGGAAAAAACTGACGACGCTCAATACCCTTAAGACGTGAAAAAATTGAATGTTGCGCACCATCGATACGTATGGGCAAAACCATTGCCCCTGACTTCAGGGCAATTAAACCCGGGCCATCATATATTTTCATCAACGTGCCTGTGACGGTAATACGCCCCTCAGGAAAAATAACAGCACGTTTGTCCTGTTCCAGATCTTTAATAAATGATTTTATAGAAAGTGGATTCACCGGATCCATTGGAAATAATCGCACAATTTGACCAAAGGGACGAATCCACCATTTTTTTGCCATTTGAGTATTGATGGCAAAGGTCAATCGATGGGGCAGAAAAACTGATAACAAAACAGCATCAAGAAATGAGGTATGATTGGCAACTATCATAACGCGCTCACCTGCCTTATGATAATTTTCCAGGCCTTCTATTTCGACCCGAAATAAAAGCTGTAAAATAAAACGTATGATTTGTTTTGTCAGTTCCATGCTTCACTCCAATTATGGTGTAACAGAATAAACTAAAAACAGTTGAGCGCCAATGTTTATGTCTCCTTGTCTATTACCCACAGTTTAATTAAACACCGATTAATTGTCAAATTTGATGCAGCTTGAATTTAAGCTGGTAAAAAATTATGATGTCATTTGAATTCTTCAGAGGCAGAGCAGGAACATGAGCATCAAATTTATCATTGGCGGCAATGAAAAAACACAGGTTAATTTTTCCGCAAAAACAGCAAATCGCCATGGTATGATCGCCGGAGCAACCGGTACGGGAAAAACAGTGACCTTGCAGATCCTGGCAGAAAATTTCTCCAGAATTGGTGTGCCTGTCTTTTTAGCTGATGTTAAGGGCGACTTATCAGGTCTTGCTGCCAGCGGTAAAATGAATGACAAAATTCAGTCCCGGATTGATACCATAAAAATTGAAAATTATACTAATCATGCAAGTCCTGCTCTGTTTTGGGATCTGTTCAGCAAACGGGGGCATCCGGTTCATACTACCATTTCTGAAATGGGGCCATTGCTTCTGTCCAGTCTGCTGGAGCTCAATGAAGTACAAACCGGAATACTTTATAGTGCGTTTGCAATTGCTGATGACAATGGCCTGCTGTTGCTGGATCTAAAAGATTTACGCAGTATGCTCCGCTGGATTGGCAAAAATGCCAAAACGCTGTCTCTGGAATATGGCAATATCAGCGGCTCCAGTATTGGTGCGATTCAACGTCGTCTGCTGGTGCTTGAACAACAGGGTGCAGAAAACCTATTTGCTGAACCTGCATTAAAACTGGATGATCTGATGATCACCGATTTTTCCGGTCAGGGTGTTATCAGTATAATGGATGTGACAGAGCTGATTAATAAATCACCGCGTGTTTATGCCTCTTTTTTAATCTGGCTGCTGGCAGAACTCTATGAGCAATTACCGGAAGTGGGTGATGCAGAAAAACCACGGCTGGTTTTATTCTTTGACGAAGCTCATCTGTTATTTGATCGGGCACCACGATCGCTGGTGGATAAAATTGAGCAGGTTGTCCGCCTGATTCGTTCTAAAGGTGTGGGTATTTATTTTATCAGTCAAAGCCCTCTGGACATACCTGAAGATATTATGGGACAGTTAGGTACTAAAATTCAGCATGCCCTGAGAGCCTTTACTCCTAAAGATAAAAAAACCGTCAAAATGGTGGCAGAAACCTTTAGAGAAAACCCGGAGCTGGACACTAAAAAAGCCATTACAGAATTAAAAACCGGGGAAGCTCTGGTTTCTGTGCTGAATGATAATGGTGCACCAACGCCCGTAGAAAGAGTGTTAATTTGTCCGCCGGCTTCACGAATTGGCCCTTTAAGTGATGCCGAGCGACAGGCCATTATTAAGCGTTCACCATTGAAAGGCCGTTATGAACAAGAACTTGATCGGGAATCTGCCTATGAAATTTTAAAACAACGTGCAGAGCAGGAGCGTGAGTCAGCTGAACTGGCAAAAACTCAGGCCAAATCATCCGCTAAAAAAAGTACCTCAAAGCCACGTTCTTCTAATAGACAAAGTTATGCGGAATCAATAACAAAAAGTATTTTACGTTCTGTCGGCAGCTCTCTTGGACGTCAGATAGTGCGGGGTATTATGAAAACCCTGCGGGGAAAATAGCAGCTTATGAATTAGTTTTAAAAGTGTGAACCTGTTATCATTTTATCTTACTCTCAGGCTTATAATAATGACCTGGTATTACAAATTAAGTAGCTCTATCACTATCATCACAAGGAAAGGATATTATGAAAAAAATAATTATTATGTTGTCATTGGCTTTTAGTCTGGGCGTTGTTAATATAGCTTTTGCAGGCGGTCCAAAATCCAGTCATCCCTGCTATGATGTAGCGGACTGTAAAAGTCAGACTTCTAAAAAGGATTTTTCCCAATGCATAAAAGCCCATAAGGAAGAAGCCGATAAAAATACAGCATGTGCAGCATTTCGCAGCGATAAACAGGCCTATATGAAGAAAATGGGTATGTCAGGTCCAGACGAATTATTCAACTAAGAGAATAAGACATTCCAAGGGAAAATCTATCCCGTCAGACTATTAACTTAAAGTCCGCATCCGATTTTTAGTGCGGACGATAGGTTAATCAGTTGAGTTTCCTGCAAATAACTGTTCAAGCCATTGCATATCTTCAGCCATTAAGCCGGCATCAAAGTCACGTATACCCCGCATTGGCACCTGGATATTTCGCTTGTACAATTCATTTCTAAGTTTAGCAATTAATACCCCTGATGGCGCGTGTTCTTCACCATTGTCTGCATGCACCGCACAGCCGGGACTCTCTGGATTGCCGCCAAGAACCGCCATCAATTCAGCCCCCTGGGAAATCATCTCTTCAACACGATCAATAATATCAATACTCAGTTTCCGGCAATGGCTCCTGCCGTCAGATGTATCCAGTGCCGCTCTAATTGAGGTACCGGGCGGTCTGCTTCTGGCGAATCCCAAAAAAGCAATTTCAGGACAGGGCATTTGCAAAAGACCCACATCATAATCATTACAAAGTTGTATGACTTCATGATTCATGGCAGAAAATACAGCCGCACCCGCATCACGGGCATTCTGGTTCAATATACAATCTATGACACAGACAAAGCGATAACTGCGCTTATCCTGCTGCTTTATTCTATCCCTGAACGGCACAAACTTTCCCAGCAGTGAACCTAAATGAGTCATTATATGTTTTAACCGGAGGGCTTGTATGGAAATATAAACCCGGATCTCCATCCTGCCCCTTTTTTAAATAACAGACAAAAACTATCGAATGCTATTTGCTTTATGTGCTGGAATATCTGCATTTTTTGCCTTAGAAAAATTAGCAAACTGCATATTGACGGTACCCAGAGCGACACCCGAAAAATCAGCGTCTTCCACATTAGCATTGCGCATCATAGCGCCATTTAAAATAGCATCGGTCAAATTGGCTTTACGCATATCGGCCTGGGTCAAATCCGAACGTTTTAAAACAACACCAACCATATTTGCTCCAACCATACTGACATTTTCCAGTTTGGCCTGGGTTAAAATAGCAGGCAGCTGTGTTTCTTCACCACTAAATTCAGCACGGTCCATATTGGAGTTGCTCAGATCCGCATTATTAAAATGAGCACCACACAAGTCAGAATCCGCCAGATTACAATTACTGAGATTAGCATTGATAAAAGTGGCATCACATAAATCAGCTTCACTGAGATCAGATGAACTGAGATCAGAAGATTTAAATGAAGCATAGCTGAGATCAGCATCCTTAAAATTTGAGCCCTGTAAATTAACAAAATCCAAATCTGCTCCCAGCATAACACTCTGTCTTAAATTCGCATGACTCATATCAGCGGCACCTGAAGCTCTTCCGGAACTGAATACCGCCCGACTGAGATCCGCTCCCAACAGGTTCACGTCCGACATTTTGGCACAGGAAAAAATAGCAAATTGTAATTGTGAATTGCTGAGATCCGCGCCAACCAGATTAGCCATTGAAAAATCCGCATGTCTTAAATCAACGCCGCTCAAATCTGCGCCTGTTAAATTGGCAGAACGAAAATCCCCATGCATCAGAGTATCAGCATCCACACTGAATAAAACATCCCCACTGTCTTTTGATTTAATTTCAATCATTATTATTACCTTTTATTATTACCTTTTATTATTACCTGTTCAGTCATTTCATTACAAAGCAGGTCCGCTACTCATTCATCCTGGGTTTAAGGGCCTTGGAAATAACTTATTAAAAAATATGAAATAATCCGAACTAAATATTCTAAACGACTTTATCTTGTTTGGGAACTCTCAATCAAATACTTCTATGAACTCAGATTTATTTTAAAACGTCGTATAATAAAACAGTTATATTGCCATTTACTTATATGAATGAAACAGCCATGAGCTATTTACTTCAAAATCTGATTTCTAAGGACTCATAGCCAAAAATGGCACTAATATGATGAAAAAATGCATGATTACCCTGCTCCTTCCATTGTCGTGTTATCTGTTCGTTGATATCTTTGTAATGAACTCGCTGTAAATGAATGGCCTGTGAAGTATCCAGCTGACTTTTTGTAATTTCCTGATTGAGCAAATCAAGCCATAGGGTACTGACGCCCATAATATAATAAGGCCAGCTTTTTTGAATAGCATAGGACCAGTTTCTATCACTGGTGTCTGCTATATTTTGGCGTTTGGGTTGAGTGATGTCATCCAGTCTGATGCGTTCTAAAATATCTTCATTGAGCAATTGTTTTACTAATGAGTTATTTTCTATTTGTTGAAAAATAGTACCTGCTGTTTGCTGTGTCGCATAAAAAATAAATGAAAACTGGTGGCCGGCATTATCATCCGCAGCCCGACGATGAAAGCGCCATAATTGAATATCATCATGATGTGCATCAAGCACCGGGATAATGACCTGGTGAGCAATAAATAAGTTATCTGAAAAATTAACTGTGTCTGCTTTTTCTGACCAGACAAATTTGAATCGAGCATACCACCAGTATTTTGATAGTTCTTGAGCAGTAATAGAAGATGTTGATAAAACGGGTTTCGGGAAAGAAATTTGATGTGCCGGATTGCTGACAGGCTGAACAGAACAGGATATCAGAAAAAAAATAAGGACTGAGTACAGAGTAAATTTTATCAATAGCGGCATAAAAACATCCTGATAATCATTTTTCTAATAACGGAGATGGTTCAGAGAATTTCCCCAAACCATAGCAGACAGTATTTTTTCGGGCAGGTGATTATTCTTCGATACCCTGACTCGCGAGGTACTCATCATAAGAGCCCTTGAAGTCGACAATCCTATCCTCTTTTATTTCCAGGATGCGGGTTGCCAGAGAAGAGACAAATTCACGGTCATGACTGACAAAAACAAGTGTGCCTTCATACATATCCAATGCCATATTTAATGACTCAATGGATTCCATATCCATATGGTTTGTGGGTTCATCCATAAATAATACATTGGGTTTTTCCAACATTAATTTGCCGTAAACCATGCGTCCCATTTCACCACCCGAGAGAACTTTAACTGATTTATCAGTATCATCACGGGAAAACAGCAGGCGACCAAGAATACCCCGAATAGCCTGATCATCATCACTTTTCTGTCCCCATTGATCCATCCAGTCAAACAAGGTCATTTCAGCGGCAAACTCATCAACATGCTCCTGAGGATAATAACCAATATCAGCGTTTTCAGAAAATTTAATTCGACCGTTTTTTGCTTGCAGATCATGAATCAGTGTTCTTAATAATGTTGTCTTACCAATACCGTTAGCACCAATAATAGCAATGCGTTCACCTACTTCAACCAGCATATTCAAATCTTTAAATAGAAGTTCATCAAAACCATTACTCAGATTTTCAATTTCAAAGGCATTACGATACAGCTTTTTATCCTGCACAAAACGAATAAATGGATTTTTTCTTGAGGAAACTTTAATATCATCCAGCTGAATTTTTTCCAGACGCTTACGCCGGGAAGTCGCCTGTTTTGCTTTAGAGGCATTAGCAGAAAAACGTTCAACGAACTTTTGCAGATCAGACATTTCTACTTTCTTTTTCTCATTTGACTGTAGTTGACGCTCTCTGGCCTGAGTCGCAGCCAGCATGTACTCATCGTAGTTGCCGGGATAAATATTAATTGATCCGTAATCTAAATCAGCCATGTGAGTACAGACACTATTCAGAAAGTGCCTGTCATGAGAGATGATAATCATGGTGCAGTTACGTTCGTTAATAATGGTTTCCAGCCAGCGAATAGTATTAATATCAAGGTTATTAGTCGGTTCGTCCAATAGCATAATATCAGGATCAGAAAACAGCACCTGAGCCAATAAGACACGCAGTTTAAAACCCGGGGCAATTTCAGACATAGGACCAAAATGCTGTTCAACCGGAATACCCACACCCATTAAAAGCTCACCTGCTCTGGATTCAGCCGTATAACCATCCATTTCACCATATTGAACTTCCAGATCGGCAACACGCATACCCTCATCTTCACTCATATCTGCTTTGGCATAAATCTGATCGCGCTCTTCTTTGACCTTCCAAAGCTCTCCATGACCCATAATAACAGTGTCAATGACACTGTATTGTTCATAGGCAAATTGATCCTGGCGCAACTTACCCACACGCTCTCCGGTTGAAATCGTGACCGTACCGCTGCTTGCATCCAGATCACCGCCAAGAATTTTCATGAAGGTCGATTTACCACAACCATTGGCACCAATAAGGCCATAGCGGTTTTCATCACTAAATTTAACCGAAACATTTTCAAATAACGGCTTGGCGCCAAATTGAATGGTGAGGTTTGCTGTTGATATCAAAATATTATTCCTGATCAGTATTCTTTTTGCGAGATTGCACGATGCGCTATTATCCTGTATTAGTTAGTAAAAATCCATATATCCCCATTCAATAATTCTGTTAACAGTAGAAAAAAACATTAGACATATTGATAAAAGTACAGTATTCTATATAAAGAATTTATTTTCAAGTCGATTTACAGCTGTTTTACAGCCAGGTTGACAGCTAAAAATACAGGAGAGCAATATGCCCAGAGGTGGAAAACGCAGTGGTGCCGGTCGCCCAAAAGGAACAGGAAAATATTCTGAATCCACCAGGGCAATTCGTGTTCCTGAAAGCATGGTAGAACGTATTCTTGAATTTGCTCGTTCAGGCGGTTTTAAACTGCCTCTCTATGGCGGCAAAGTGGCTGCAGGCTGCCCTGCACCAACCGACGATTACATTGAAGGTATGCTGGATTTGTCTGAACATCTGATCCATGATCCCGCCTCTACTTTTTTTGTACGTGTGACGGGGTATTCCATGATTAATTCAGGGATACACCCGGATGACATTCTGATTGTCGATCGCAGTCTGGAAGCAAGCCATGGAAAAATTGTTATTGCAGCAGTTGAAGGCGAACTCACAGTCAAACGTCTCTATAAGAAACAGGGACAGGTTCGTTTAATGCCTGAAAATGATGATTTTGACCCCATTGAAATCGGTCCTGAAGAAAGCCTGCATATTTGGGGCGTAGTGACCAATGTTATACACACGCTGTAAAACTTATATTTCAAAAAGCTAGCCTTAAGACACTTTATTTAGGATAATCCCAGCCTGTTTTTAATTACTTCTTTCACAGCGCTCAATCCTCATTTCACAAAAGGCTTAGCAAAAGGTAAGCTGATGTATGTTGAGAGTTGAGCAAAAAACGGCCAGGATAAGCAATTATGTGGTTTAAAAACCTAAAAATTTACCGTTTCAGCAAACCTTTTTCAATCGCTTCGGAACAATTGGAAACACAACTCACTGAAAAATCATTTCAGCCCTGTGCTTCGACACAGGCATCTTCCTTTGGCTGGGTACCGCCACTTGGCAATAGTCATGATGATAATAGTGTTTTACTGACGCATACTATCGGCAAAACCACCATGCTTTGTGTGCGCCAGGAAGAAAGGATTCTACCATCCAGTGTTATCAATGATGCACTTAATGAAAAGCTGGATGCAATGCAGGCTGAAAGCGGACGGCGCCCTGTCGGCAAACACAAACAAAGCATCAAAGATGAGCTGATTTTAACTCTGCTGCCTAGAGCTTTTACCCGTTCCAAACGAACTTATGCCTATCTTGATCAGGATGCTCAGCTCATGTTTGTTGATGCTTCCAGCAATAATAAGGCCGAAGAATTAGTGGAACTGTTAAGACAAACTCTTGGCAGCCTGCCGGTTGTGCCGCTGAAGACCAACACACTGCCGACTTTATTGATGACCAGCTGGTTAAAAGGCAATGATTTAAAAGATGATTTTCTAATAAAAGACGAATGTGAATTGCGTGAATCTGATGATGAAGGTGCTATCTTGCGCTGTAAACGGCAGGATCTCAGCAGTGATGAAATCCAGCTGCATCTCAACAGCGGCAAAGAAGTCACCAAGCTGGCAGTCAACTGGAATGATGCCATCGAATGCATTATCGAAGATGACTTAGCCATTAAACGTTTGAAATTTTCCGATGAACTATTAGAACAGGCCGCAGATGATGGCGCAGAAGATGCTGCGGCATTGTTTGATGCAGATTTTAATCTCATGACAGGTGAACTGGCTCGTTTTATCCCAAGACTGATTGAAGTCCTTGGCGGAGAACAAAACTCTGGGCCTCGGAAATAGGTTCTTCACATTATTGCGTACTTTTTGTATTCACTCGGTGAATTCAGCCATTCATAGATAGGGTAGAGACGTTGCATGCAACGTCTCTACAATTTGGAAAATTACGCAAATTTCTGAAGAACCTGCCTTTCTCTGGAATATGTACTTTTATCCTTTCTCTTTCCTTTTCCTTTTCCTTAAATAAGATTTTTTAAATACTATTTATAAGATATTACGTACAATAACAAAAGGAGCAATATGCTATAGTACAACCCGTCAATTAATACTCTACAACTTAACTGTTATGACAGGGAAAACAATGCGCATCAAAAAAAGACTTTCACTGCTATGCATTCTGGCAGGGATTAATATCGGTGTTTGTTCAAGTGCTACTGCTGATACAATCCAGGATGCCAAACAAGCCATTGAAAAAAAAGAATATTCCACAGCAATTATTCATCTGAAAAATCAACTGAAAGAGACACCCAAAGATGCTCAGGTGCGTTTTATGCTGGGCAGTGTCTACCTTGATATCGGCAAACTGGATTCCAGCTTAAAAGAACTGGGCAGGGCGCATGATCTTTCACCAACAGAAACAGAAATTTCATTTCGTTATGCAGATGCATTGCAGGCGTCAGGCAAGCAGAAAAAAATTCTTACGCTGCTTAATACTCCTCTGAGCGACACAAAACAGGAAAGTCAGCGACTCACCTATCTCGGTTATGCACATCTGACGTTAAACCAGTTAGCAGATGCCCGGCAGGCATTTGAACAGGCAAACGATTTGCTTGAAAGCGCCAATGCCTACAATGGCCTTGCCACTTTGTCTCTACTTGAAAAAGACTTCACTGCAGCCGATCAATTACTCACAAAATCAATCGCTATAGAATCAGATAAGCCCTCAACCCTGCAGCTTAAAGCAAAATTTGCCAATCTGAATCATCAGTATGAGCAAGCCTTAGCACTTTATGATCAGTTAATTGAGAACAGTCCGAACAATCTCTCATTTCGTCTTGAACGCGCGGCAACACTGGCTGTACTAAAAAAAGACAAGCAGGCAAAAGTTGATCTGCAAGTCATTCTGGAAAAAATCAAAAATCACCCCCAGGCTAACTTCATTCTGGCACAAATACTTTTACGGGAAAAAGATTTTATCGGTGCACAGAAAACAGCTCAGCTAGTCATTAATGCGGCATCTACACATATGCCGGCAACCTTTATTTTAGGCGCCGCTAATTTTGCATTAAAAAATTATAATCAGGCAGAGGAATATTTAACCATTTATCTTGCTTCCAGTCCTGATAACCTAAAAGCACAAAATTTACTGGCCAATGTTTATCTGGCTCAAGGTAAAACTCAACAGACTTTACTTATTCTTGAAGGCATTCAAAAAAAACAACTTGAAAGTGACCCGTTATTGTTAGTCACTCTTGGCAGCGCCTATATTCAGAGCGGTGAAATTCAAAAAGGTTTACAGCTTTTAAGCCAGGCTCAAAAACTTGCACCTGAGGATCAAAATATAAGAAAGCGTCTGATTGCCGCACAATTCCAGTCAGGGGAACTGGATGATGCCATTGATGAGCTGGAACAGCTGACCAGCATTCAGATGGATTCAGACAATTCTACAGCTCAAACACTATCCCGGATACAAACCAATTACTTACTGATTATTTCTTATATTAAACAAAAACAGTTTGATAAAGCCGAAGATAAGATTGATCAGTTGCTTGTTGAAACACCTGATGATATAAAATTATTAAATCTTAAAGCACTGACTGAACAACTTAAAGGTAATTCTGAAAAAGCAATTGCTCAGTACCAGGCCATTATCAAAAAAGATAAAGAAAACATTCCAGCCTATATGGGACTGGCCCGCATTTCAGCACTGGAATCTAACTGGCAGGCGGCTGAAAACTACTTCAAACAGGTCATCCAGATTAATCCTGACGCACTCAAAGCTTATCTGGGACTTGCGGCCATTGCAGAAAAACAAAATAAGCCGGAAGTGACAGAACAGTACTTTCTGGACGCCATTGAACAAAGCAAAAATAATATCCCTTCTCAACTGACTGTCGCCGGTTTGTTAAGTCAATGGTATCAAAGTAAACAACAGCCGGAGAAAATCTTAAGTCTTGCAGAAAAACTGGATAAGCAGCATCCCAATAACAATACCATACGTTCTTTTTTAGCTCGTTCACAACTCCTGAACAAGCAAAATGAGCGTGCCGAGCGCACCCTGAAAAGTATTATCACTTTTGATAAAAAAGATGTGCAGCATCGTCTGCTGCTGGCTAAGATTCTTAGCCAGGACAGCAATCGTATTCATGAAGCGCTCGTCCTGCTGGATGAATCTCAGGCCATTCAACCTGAGAACCAGTCACTCTACACCCTAAAAGCCGGTTTATTGATTCGTCAGGAGAACTATGAAGAGGCAATCAATGTGGCAAAAACCATGCAGGAGAAATTTCCTGACGCCACAACAGGCCGGCTGCTGGAAGCTGATATCTATCGTGCCCAGAAACAAAATGAAAAAGCACTTATTATTTATCAGGAAGTTTATAATAAGGGCATTGATATACAAGAGACTGATAAAAAAGTTTTTTCAGCTATTGTGGATATGCTGCTGGCATTAAATCAGCAGGATAAAGCAATTATTCTATTAACTGAAAGAGTCGCTAAAACACCTGATGAGTCTGATAATTTATTCAAGCTGGCTTCATTACATCATGAAAAACAACAACTTGAACAAGCAGAAATATACTATCAACGTATTTTGGAAAAAAAACCCGATCATGTTATTAGCTTAAATAATTTAGCCTGGATTAAAAGTGACAGCGATATCAAAGAAGCCGTCAGACTGGCTCAATCTGCACATGAGCAGGCACCGGCATCAGCCGCTATCATGGATACCTATGGTTATTTTCTAGCTCGGGATTCACAATATAGTAAGGGCCTGGAGCTATTGAAACAAGCGGCCATTGGCATTCCTGAAGATAAGGACATTCAATACCATTTAGCATTTACCTATGAAAAAATGGGTCAGCATGATAAAGCCCTTGAAATTCTGGAAAAAATTGTCCCTTCGGAACAAACCTTTTCAGAGCAGAAAAAGGCCGAATTATTATATCAGAAAATTAAATAAGACCAGCCTGCAAAGTGGTGCCGGGAAATCGTGCTCAATAAAACCGTGCCGGAGGAGTATATACCCGTGATACTTGGCCAAAAGTAGAGCCTCTGAAGGCAAATGTAGCGAGGCATTTTGACTTAGAGCCGATTGAGTGTATAAGTACTACATGATTGAGGCTTTAAGTTACTTCTCATAAATAAAGAGAACGAAGTCTGCATTTTCTCTTCGTAGAGCCTACTTTTGGCAAGTATCATGGGTATAGTTTCGATGTTCCGGAGACTCAGTGAATCCATCCGTGCAGGCTTCTATGAAACATTCATGTTGCATCATCGACCCCAGCAAGCCAAAAACCCACACTCCTGTAGTACTTAAACCTGGAAAAATTTAAACCTGAAAACATTGGTTTAGAGTTAAATTATCCGGTTTTTTTGAAATATATCTCATTTTTACGATTTTATTGAGAAAAAACAATAATTTTTTGGCTATAATTAAAGTTCGTACTAGAATAGATTAATAGAGTATGTCAATCTTCATAGAATTTTCTGAATAACGGGCAATTATGGTATTAGCACAACAAACATCTCAACTCACGGGTCTGGCTCGACAGCTAGTTATGCAGAGTTTTCTCAATGAAGAGGAGGCTCTGGGTGCAATCACTGCAGCCAGAAAAGATAAATTACCTTTTGTGCAGTATATTACTGGCAAAAATCTGGTCAAATCGATTGATATAGCAACTATTGCTTCAACTGAATTTGGCACCCCTTTGCTTGATATTAGTACGGTTGAGTTTGAACAGGAAACGGTTAAGATCATTAAAGAAAATCTTATCAGTAAACACCACGCTTTACCCCTTTTTAAACGGGGAGCAAGATTGTTCGTTGCTGTGGCTGACCCAACCAATATATCTGCTCTTGATGAAATCAAATTTCAATCAGGTTTGAGTACTGAAGCCATTCTGGTTGAAGCTGATAAGCTTGAAGTTGCCATAGTAAAAGCCTTATTTGAAGCCGATGACAGCATGGATATGTCTGACTTCAACGATGATGATCTGGAAGGGAATGATTACGAACAGACAGAAAAAGACGACGCAGAAGC
>DAOVUK010000174.1 GCA_030632625.1 Gammaproteobacteria bacterium | reverse complement strand
CAGGTTAAAAATGCTCTTCTACTCTAATCGTTTTAATACCCACAGATTGAACTTTATCGGTGGCATGGTCTAATGTATGATATAGTTTTTCAGTACCACTGTTATCTGTCAAAGCAACTATATCACCATCAGTTTTGTGAAATAAAATACGCCAACCATTCCCACTTGGCGATGGTTCAATAATTGCTTCTGATATAGTTTTTTTATGATATTCTTTGGCTGCACTGTCTATATCCACATTGATATTCCTTATGAGTTTTTATAATTCATATCATTTATAATAGAGTAGCAGAATTTGTGCAAAGTTACATTAGCAATAAAAATCAGCTCAGCTTTGCTCTATTTAAATCACTCGATTAAAATTGGCTCTTCACAAAATTCCCTTTATTATTGTAGGTTTATTTTAGCTTTTCCGCAGTAGGAACCAGTCTACCCAGCAGTCGTGCTTTAGAAATAATTATCCGAACGGCAGCTTTGGTAGTAAACCGACAAATATGTGAAGAACCAAAAAGTAGTCTTTTCGGGATGAAATAATTTAGCCATGACAAACTGGTAAAGGAAGATCACATTGGGTAAAATGTCCCTTTTCCCGATAAGAAATAATTTCTTAATAAAACATATTATTCATTTTTAATTAAAGTAACGGAATGCGCTTAAGCAAAATCAAACTCGCAGGTTTTAAATCTTTCGTTGATCCTACCGTGCTGTCTTTTCCCAGTGATCTGGTCAGTATTCTTGGGCCTAATGGCTGTGGCAAATCCAATACCATTGATGCGGTACGCTGGGTTATGGGAGAAAGTTCTGCTAAAAACCTTCGCGGCGAATCCATGACTGATGTTATTTTTAATGGTTCATCGGGTCGTAAGCCGGTTGGACAATGTACTGTTGAATTACTCTTTGATAATTCTGATGGCACAATTGGCGGTGAATATGCGCAATATAGTGAAATCTCAGTTAAAAGAACGGTTAATCGTGATGCCCAATCACAGTATTCCTTAAACAATGTACGCTGCAGGCGTCGGGATGTGACTGATTTATTTCTGGGCACAGGTTTAGGGCCAAGAAGTTACTCGATTATTGAACAGGGTATGATTTCGCGTCTTATCGAGTCTAAACCTGAAGAGTTACGAGTTTATATAGAAGAAGCTGCCGGTATTTCTAAATATAAAGAGCGCAGAAAAGAGACCGAAACCCGAATGCGTCATACCCGGGAAAATATTGAACGACTTGATGATATACGAGCGGAACTGGATAAACAGATTGCTCATCTGCAGCGCCAGGCCCGCACTGCTGAACGTTATACTGAACTCAAAAAAGAAGAGCGGCTTAAAAAAGCACAATTGCAGGCACTTCGCTGGGATGCTATTGATATCAAGGCTAAACAGCAGGGAACTTTGATTCAGGAAAAAGAAATTGCGCTTGAACAACAAATTTCTGAGTTAAGAGCGGTTGAAGCCGGGATAGAAGAATCTCGCGAAATAAACATTGAAGCAAATGATTCTTTTAATATTGTTCAGGGTGATTTTTATCGTATTGGTGCTGATATTGCACGGGTAGAACAGGCTATTACTCATGCAAAAGAGAAAAATCAGCAATTAAAACAAGATTTCGAACAGGCTGAACGATCTTTCGAAAGTGTTAACATTCACCTGCAGGAAGACAATGAAAAACTACTCTTGTTAACAACACAACTCGATGAAGTTGAGCCTGAATTTGACCAGGCCAGTGAACTGGAACAACAATCTGCAGAGATGTTATCGGAGTATGAACATTCAATGCAGGACTGGCAAATGCGTTGGGATGAATTTAATCAACAATCGCAGGAACCCTCTCAAACTGCACAGATTGAGAGAACCAAAATCAGTCAGGTCGAACAAAATATAATTAATCAGGAACGACGTATTGAAAAACTTCAGGATGAATTGCAGCAGTCTGCCACTTTTCATATTGAAGAATCACTGCATACTCTTGAATTAGAAGTGTCTGAGTCAGAAGAAATTACTGCGACTCTGCAGCAGCAATTAGAGCTTGAGCGTGAAACCATTCAGAATATTCGTGATGAAAATCATCATTTAAATAATGAACTGGATCAGCATCGCAGTGACTTACAATCTCTAAAGGGGCGAAAAGCTTCTCTGGAAGCTTTACAGCAGGCGGCACTGGGTAAAAATGATAAATCACTGCAGCAATGGATGGCGCAGCAAAATATTGCTGATAAACCCAGAATTGCTCAACAAATCACTGTTAAAGACAACTGGAATACTGCAGTTGAATGTGTTCTGGGTGATTATCTTGAAGCGACCTGTGTTGATAGTATTGAACCATTATTTGCGCAACTCAATAGTCTTGAAAAATCAAATTTAACTCTGCTTGAAAGCACTGCTCTGACTGCATCAACTCAAGTAAATGAAACATCTTCAGTTATTGCTCTGCCTTTGCTGGAAACTTATATCGATGGCGTAACAGAGCTGATTACCCCTTGCCTAAACGGAGTATTTGCAGCAGATGAATTAGCCGTTGCTATATCACAACGCAAACACCTTGAGCTTCATCAGTCGATTGTGACCAGGGAGGGTATCTGGTTCGGACCTAATTGGCTGCGTGTCATAAAAGAGACTGATCATAAAGGCGGTGTGCTGGCCAGAGAGCAGGAAATTAAAGATCTTAATGAGCAATTAATTGAAAAGCAGCAGCTGGTTGACGAGCAGGGTGAGCAGATAGAGCAGGGACGTGTGCAATTACGTGAGATAGAACATAATCGCGAAAATTTACAGACCGAATTTAATCAGCATAATCGTAAACTCTCTGAACTGCGATCTCAAACCAGTGTAAAACAATCTCGTCTGGAACAGATCACCAGTCGTCAATCTCATGTTCATATAGAAATTGAAGAAGTCAGCCAGCAAATTGCTGATGCAAAAATTGAGATTGAAGAATCCACCGAACGCTTACATATTGCCTTAGAAATGATAGAAGATTTCTCTCTGCAGCGGGAGCAATTGACACAGGAGCGTGAGTCTCACCGTGGTCAGCTTGAAGAAATGCGAATTAAAGCACGGGAAAATCGAGAACAGAGTCATGCCCTTGAAATACGCTTACGCGGCATTAAAACTGAATTAAATGCAACGGAACAGGGGATAATCCGTTTAAAAGGGCAATTGGAACAATTATCACACCGCCGTCAGCAACTTTTAGAAATGATGACCGATGATGAGGGTGATTCGATTCAACAACTTGATGAAGAACTGGAAACTCATCTTGAATCACGTATTCTGGTCGAAGAACAATTAACTCAGGCCCGCCAGAAAGTTGAGGAAGTTGACCATACACTGCGTGAATTTGATCAAAAACGTGCCCGGGTTGAAAATATTCTGGAAACACTACGTTCTGAGTTAGAAAGTATTCGTATTGCCTCTCAGGAATTAATTGTACGCCGCCAGACTCTAAAAGAACAGGTTGATGAATCCGGGTTTTCTCTGGAAGCATTATTCATGGGCATGCCGCAGGAGGCCAGTGAGACTATCTGGAAATCCGAGGTAGATGAATTAGCCCAGCGCATTCAGCGTCTTGGCTCAATAAACCTGGCGGCTATTGATGAATTTAAGGAGCAGTCTGAGCGTAAAAAATACCTGGATGCTCAAAATGATGATCTGCTCAGTGCTCTGGACACATTAGAAGGTGCTATTGCTAAAATTGATCGTGAAACCAGAACCCGGTTCAGGGAAACCTTTGATAAAATTAATTCCGGTGTGCAGCGTTTATTTCCCAAACTTTTTGGCGGCGGTCATGCCTACCTGGATTTAACCGGTGATGATTTGCTCAATACCGGTGTGACCATTATGGCGCGTCCCCCGGGAAAAAGAAACAGCACCATTCATCTGCTGTCGGGTGGTGAAAAAGCAATGACTGCAGTATCATTGGTGTTTGCAATTTTTGAATTAAATCCAGCGCCTTTCTGTATGCTCGATGAAGTGGATGCGCCTCTTGATGAAGCGAATGTTGGACGCTTTTGTGCGCTGGTCAAGGAGATGTCAGAAAAGGTACAATTTATATATATTACGCACAATAAGACAACAATGGAAATGTCAGATCACCTTTGTGGTGTTACAATGAAAGAACCTGGTGTTTCACGTATTGTTGATGTTGATATACACGAAGCTGTCGAAATGGTGGAAAGTTAAAGCTTATGGATGAACTCATATTTTTACTGATCCTGGCAGGGATTGGTGTCGTACTGCTGGTTGCGATGTTTACTTATTACAAACATCACAAAAAAATTCATGATGAAATTAAGGATTTTAATTATCATACGCAGGCCATTGATGATGTGCTGTTAAATGATCGTACGACTGGTGCTGGAAAAAATAATAACACGCAATCAGACAATTTATTTAATGATGATTTGCCCAGCTCTTTTTCTGCCTCAAGACAGGATCATTTTGATATCAATGATATTCATTTAAAACATGATTCCTTTGCGGATGATCAGGTAAATTCTTCACCAGGCATATCTTCACCAGTAGAAAATAAGACGCCGGATAAAGGTGAACTGATTGATGGTGTTTATATTAACAGCAAACGTGTTATTAGTAATTTTTCCCCGGAACCTGTTTTTGAATCGACACCAACACAAGCACCAGAACCAGAAGCAATCAATCCTTTTGCTCATTTTCAGAATAAAACCAAATCAGCTGCAGTTACAGGGACTGATGAGCAGCGGGTTGAGTCACAGCCAGCTATGAACAGGACATCGACTATGACCAATCCTGTTCCTGACAAGCAGCCTGAAGCGCCAGCAGCAGAGCAGCCAGTTATTACTGATAAACCTCATAGTGACACTTATCAGAGTCAAAAAAGCAGTCAAACCGCCACACAGAAGATTAAAGTGGTTTATGATCCCCTGCCGCAGGGTGTTGAAGAGTTAATTATTTCACATGCGATCCTTTCCAAAGGTGAACATTTTACCGGCAGGCAGCTTTTTCACGCTTTAGAAACGGCAGGTTTATTCTATGGTGATATGGATATTTTTCATTACCCCGGCAGTGACGAAGCAGAAACATTTGCGCTGTTCAGTGTGGCCAATGCGGTTGAGCCGGGTACCTTCAAGCTTCAGGATGAAGCCGCGTTAAAAACCCCTGGTATTACAATGTTTATGCGCTTACCTACACGCACTGACAGCTATAGTGCCTATGAAAAATTCATTCAGGTGGCGCAAATGATAGCTTCTGAACTGAACGCTGAACTCTGTGATGAAACGCGCAGTCAATTGACACGGCAAACGATTAGTTATAAAAAAGAACAAATCAGAAAACTCAACTTTGATATGGCTAAAGCTGAAAAGTTAGCTGGATCAACACGTTAATGTCTAAGATTTCTTCCCTCTTTTCAAAAGAAAAAAACAAACACAGTGAACCACAGGACTCTTTACTTAAACAGGTCCGGCAATTACATAAAACCCTCAACTATCACAGTCACCGTTATTATGTGTTAGATGATCCGGAAATTCCGGATATTGAATATGACAAACTTTTTCGTCAATTAGAATCTCTGGAAGCTCAATATCCTGAACTGGTGACATTAGACTCACCAACACAGCGTGTGGGCGGTAAAATTCTTGACAGCTTCCAGCAGATAACACACTCGATACCGATGCTGTCTCTGTCTAATGCTTTCAGCTCTGAAGAAATTGAGGAATTTTTACAACGTCTTGATGAGCGTCTTGAACATCAGCAATTTGATATTGTTGCCGAGCCGAAACTGGATGGTCTGGCAATCAGCTTACGGTACGAAGACGGCATGCTGGTTCAGGCGGCCACCCGGGGTGATGGACAAACGGGTGAAGATGTCACTCATAATGTTCGCACCATATTGGCGATTCCCCTGCATTTATCAGGCAGCGGATATCCGCAAATTCTTGAAGTTCGCGGTGAAATATTTATGCCCAAAAAGGGCTTTTCCAGGTTAAACCAGTCTCAGATAGATAAGGGTGAAAAAACCTTTGCCAACCCCAGAAATGCTGCAGCGGGCAGTTTAAGACAACTGGATTCAAAAATTGCTGCTTCGCGTCCGCTTGATATGTTCTGTTATGGTATTGGTGTAGTTGAAAATCAGCATGCCGACAAGCCTTTAAAGACATCACACAGTCAAATATTAAAACAGCTGGAATCCTGGGGATTGCCGGTGAGTCCGGAAGTAAAAAGACTGCATGACTGGCAAGAGTGCATAAGATATTATGACTCTATTCTAAATCGACGCTCACAACTGCCTTATGAAATCGATGGGGTTGTCTATAAAGTGGATAGTATTGCTCAACAACAAAAAGCCGGTTTTATTTCCCGTGCACCTCGTTGGGCAATCGCTCATAAATTCCCTGCTGAAGAAGCAATGACCCGATTGCTGAATATTGACGTGCAGGTTGGACGAACCGGTGCACTGACTCCGGTTGCAAGACTTGAACCGGTTTTTGTCGGCGGGGTAACGGTGACTAATGCCACCTTACATAATCAGGATGAAATTGATCGCAAGGGCGTTCGTATTGGCGACATGGTGATTGTTCGTCGTGCTGGTGATGTAATACCGGAAGTGGTTAAACCAGTGCTGTCTGAAAGACCCGATGGTACTGAGGCTTATATCATGCCGGATCACTGTCCCATTTGTCATTCACTCGCTGAACGAATGAATGATGAGGCAAAATCACGTTGTACCGGCGGTCTTTATTGCCCTGCGCAGCGAAAAGAAGCGATTAAACATTTTGCCTCCCGTAAAGCGCTGGATATTGATGGTCTGGGTGATAAATTAGTTGAACAAATGGTTGATGCTGAAATGATACATGATATTTCAGACTTATTT
>DAOVUK010000120.1 GCA_030632625.1 Gammaproteobacteria bacterium | reverse complement strand
GAGAAATGTGAGCGTATACAAATACGTGACCATTTTGAGGGCAAAAACAACGCAGTTATGTGGTAAAAGATGAATACACTGAGTAGTTACAATTTTTTATTCTGACAACCAACCCTGCTTAGGGAACAAGCAGTACAGGATGGTATTCTGTACTGCTTTTTATTAGCTAGTGCCCATCCATAAATAAGGCGAATGAATTCGCCCCTACAATTTAGAGTCTAATAAACTATTGAATTATTGGATGATTTTTTCTGTAGAGGCGAATTCATTCGCCTCAAACTGTTATTTATGGATGAACACTAGCTAACTTAATTAGTATTTTAAGTAGTACTTATCCATAAATGCTTTGAGCAAAACATTTATGGATAAGTATTTTCAACAACTTTCTAAAAGAGTAGTAATACAATGGATGCAATCTTTCTCCAGATACTCAACGGGCTTGACAAAGGCGGTGCTTACGCACTCATTGCGCTTGGACTGACCCTTGTTTTTGGTACGCTTGGGGTGGTCAACTTTGCCCATGGCGCATTATTTATGCTGGGGGCGTTTTGTTCTGTCAGCTTTTATAAATTGCTGACCATTTCAAAACAGGTTAAAGATGAAAGCATCACTTTTTTTGATGCCTTCAAAGAACAACCCTATCTGGAAATATGGTTTGGTGATTTTGGTACCGCTATTATTGATTTTGCCGTCCCTCTTTCGATACTTTTTGCTATCCCGGTAATGCTCCTGATTGGCTTAATTATGGAACGCGGTTTGATCCGACACTTCTATAAACGGACTCATGCAGAACAAATTCTGGTCACCTTTGGACTCGCCATTGTCCTTCAGGAACTGATTAAATCTTTCTTTGGCGCCAATCCAATTCCAATGCCTCCACCTGACATCGTCTCCGGCAGTGCACCCATCGGAGTATTATTCGGCTTAAGTGAGAATGTAGTTTATCCCTGGTGGCGACTCATTTATCTGGCCTTTTCGGGCATAATAATCGCAGGCGTTTTCGCTTTCTTAAATCTCACTACATACGGCATGGTGGTGCGTGCCGGCATGATGGATCGAGAAACGGTTGGCCTGTTAGGCATTGATGTTGAACGACGATTTACCGTTGTCTTCGGACTTGCAGCAGTAGTGACAGGCCTGGCTGGCGTAATGTACACACCTATATTACCGCCTGATTATCATATGGGTATGGATTTTCTGGTGTTATCTTTTGTGGTAGTTGTTGTCGGTGGTATGGGTTCCTTAGGCGGCGCAGTCGCTGCTGGTTTTTTACTGGGTATATTACAGTCCTTTGCCTCTATGAATGAAGTAAAATCGATTTTCCCTGGTATTGACCAGATTATTATTTATCTCGTTGCCGTTATTATCCTGCTGGTCCGACCACGGGGTCTATTGGGACGCGAAGGAATAATGGAGGACTAATGATGAAAGCACCGACTATAAAAAACGATATTTTTCTTATGCTGATTTTTTCAGCTGTTATTTTAAGCATGCCGGTCTGGATGGAACCACTGGGTGCCAGTTATCCTGACCTGCTGCAAAAATTTGCTATCTTCGGCATTTTTGCTGTGGGTTATAATATCCTATTTGGCTTAACCGGTTATCTTTCCTTTGGGCATGCGGCCTTTTTAGGAATCGGCTCTTATACAGCGGTCTGGTCATTTAAACTGCTCACCATGAATATTTTACCTGCCATCATCTTCAGCGTCTTAATGTCAGGTCTGTTTGCCATGTTGATTGGTTTTATTACGCTACGCCGTTCGGGTATTTATTTCTCAATTTTAACCCTGGCCTTTGCACAGATGTTTTACAATCTGGCCTATTCAGTATTGACCCCCATTACCAACGGTGAAACAGGTCTGCAGCTTGCCAGAAACGATCCCAGGGTTATCGACCGCCTCTTTACTGAGGCAGGCGAAGGCTTACCTTCAACTGACTTTTTTGGTCTGGCAATGAGTGGCTATTCAGGGTTCTATGTTTGTGCAGGCTTACTCATTATTGCTTTTTTCATCTCTCAGCGAATTTTTCATTCACCATTTGGGATCAAGCTCAGAGCCATTAAATCCAATCAAACCCGGATGAAATATACGGGTTACAATACCAGACCTTATCTTCTTACCGCCTTTGTTATTTCCGGCATGTATGCCGGACTTGCAGGTGGACTCATGGCGGCAACTGATCCTCTGGCAGGCGCAGAGCGTATGCAATGGACTGCTTCCGGTGAAGTGGTACTGATGACCATTTTGGGTGGTGTGGGCACGTTAATCGGACCCTTGCTTGGCGTCGGTATCATTAAATATTTTGAAAATATTTTCTCTGCTCTGAATGAACAGGCACTGCATCAGGCTTATGCCTTTATGCCTGACTGGTTAGCCAATATTATGGTTGCCGTAACCTCTCCCTTTGTTGGTGAGGGCTGGCATTTAACCTTAGGCGCACTATTTGTCCTTATCGTTGTTTTCTTACCTGGCGGCATTATGGAAGGCATTAGTCTGATAAAAAAACGTTTTTCCAAAAAATCATCTAAGCCAGCTCACTTAGATAAAGCGCCAGAGACTGGAAACTAAGCAAAGGATACCAACAGATTATGAGTAATATAATTTTAGAAATTGATAATGTGCAAAAATCCTTTGGTGGTCTTAAAGCGCTGAGTGATCTCAACCTGAAAATTGAAGAAGGCAAAGTGCACGCCATTATTGGCCCTAACGGCGCTGGCAAGTCAACCATGCTGAATGTCTGCATTGGACAACTTGCTCCGGACAGCGGTACAGTCACCTTTAATGGTGAAAATATGATTGGCAAAGCACCTCACGAAATTAATCAGGCAGGCATTTCAAGAGTCTTTCAGACACCGCAAATTTTCCCTGATTTAAGCTTATTACAAAATGTCATGATTCCTGCATTAGCCAAGCGCGAAGGAGCATTTAAACTGAATATCTTTCGCAGTTTGTCCAACGAAACTGAAGTACAGGATGAAGCATGCCGGATACTCACCGACATTGGTCTCATAGGTCAACTGCACACCCATGCAGGCAGTCTGTCTCGTGGTGACAAAAGACGCCTTGAATTAGCCATGTGCCTGGTACAACATCCAAAATTATTACTGCTGGATGAGCCTACAGCGGGTATGTCACGACATGATACCAATAAAACAATTGATCTGTTGATGAAAATTAAAGAAGGCGGTATGACTAAAATTATCATTGAACATGATATGCATGTGGTCTTTAGTGTTGCCGATCACATTTCGGTTCTGGCACAGGGAACCATTATTGCATCAGGTACACCCGATGAGATTAAAGGTAATCCAAAAGTACAGGAAGCCTATTTAGGCGGAGCACATTTATGAGTATGCCCTCTTTTAATAAGCACAAGCACGCCCCGGTGGCCCCTACAATTTCTAACACAGGCAATAGTCCTGCATTTTTCTCCTGCTGGGACATACATTCCTATTATGGCGAAAGCTATATTGTCCAGGGTGTTAGTTTTGATATTCGTGAAGGTGAAATCATTGCCCTTCTCGGTCGTAATGGCGCAGGTAAAACATCCATTCTACGATCCATTGCCCGGGCATCAGAGCCGCAGGTAAAACATGGTGAAATCTGGCTGGATCACCAGCCTGTACATAGTATGAAATCCTATCAGGCTGCTCAGCATGGTATTGCCCTGGTACAGGAAGATCGATGTATTATTGCAGGGCTGACCGTTGAAGAAAATATTAAACTGGCTCAGATTGAAGAACCCATCGGCTGGTCTATCGAACGAATCTATGAACACTTTCCCCGGCTCGGTGAACGCAGTGAACAAATGGGCGTCACATTATCCGGTGGTGAACAGCAAATGCTGGCCATAGCCCGTGCACTGGCAAGAGATATCAAACTGCTGCTGCTTGATGAACCCTATGAAGGTCTGGCCCCTGTCATTGTGCATGAAATTGAAAACATTCTGGATAGTATCAAAAAACTTGGCATCACCACCATTATTGTCGAACAAAATGCCATTGCAGCATTACGTCTTGCCGACCGAGCCATTATTATTGATATGGGACTGGTTGTATTTGACGGCCTGGCACAGGAAGTTCTGGACGACGAAGAATTGCGACAGCAATATCTGGCAATTTAATCAGCACTCTGCTTGCCAATTAAAAACCAGGTTCTTCACAAATTTGCGTACTTTTCCAAATATCAGCAATACTACCATTGCTGCCGTTCGGATAAAAATTTACTTTTACATCCGGGAACGACTGCTGGGTGGGCTGGTGCATCTGACTGGGGACGCTCAAGTCCATCCATGGAACGCTTAAGAATGACATCCATGTCATTCGATACCCCATTCAGATGCACCAGCCCACCCAACATTCTCTACGGTATTTATCCTCACTCTCGCTGTCCAAAATCAAAAGAAAGATCAAGAGCCAAAGAAAAATCAAAAATAGACAGATTTGCATATCATTGAATTTGCAATCTTTTTCTGTTGATTTTAGTTTTGCTCTTGCTTTTGATTTTGGACGCTCACAGTGAGGAACATGGTGAAGTGAGTGATGGCGGTGGAGGTGTGGTATAGTTCTGGGGTTTCTGAAAACAGGGATGTTTTCATAAAGCGCTACAGGGACGTACTTGCAGCGACCCCAAACTATACCACACCTCCGCCGCCAGTACGGTTGTTAAACGCAACCATTTCCGAACGGCTCCTTTGGTAGTAAACCGACAAAAGTATGCAAAAATGTGAAGGCCCAAAAACTATTGTCAAAGACTATTATATTTAAAAACCAGATAGTGACAGTTTTTATACAAACAACTCCAATTAAAACACCTACAAATCATATGGTTACCATAAATTTTCTATGAAATAATATTGTTTTTTACATAAATTTTCAGTTTCATTTCAGTTTCAACTAATATACTACACCCAAAAATATTAACTGGAAAAAGAAATGAAACTTAAATATTCTCCCAAAATAGTTATTCTATCAATGACGCTCTTGTGGCTATCGCCTGTGTCAACCTTTGCTGTGTCAATGGATTTTGTCAAGCTATTGGATAATGTTGTTCAGCAGCAGCCTGAACAACAAATCACGAAAGGAATTGAAGAACTTCATTCTGCCAATCAGTCCTTATCAGACAGCTGGATTTCAGGCGATGTTGATTTAATTATTCATCACGAAAACGATGCTATAACCGACAATGATGACTATAAAAACTGGCAGGTTGGTGTTGAATTTCCAATTTGGCTTCCTGAGCAGAAAAATGCTCAAAAACAGGTGGCCGCCAGTTATGGACAAGAATTATCTGCGCAACAAAATTATCTCCGCTGGCTGGCATCAAACAATCTGAGAAAACTGGTCTGGAATCATCAAACAGCTTTGATTGAAGTCGAAGCCGCACGCTCCGCCTTAAAAAAAACACGTTCTTTACAACATAAAGTTCAGCAGAAATTTAACGCGGGAGAAAGTCCAAAAATCGATTTATTGTTAGCTGAGAAGGCTGTATTAAAACAACAAAATCAATTGGTGCAAAAACAAAGTGCCTTAACAATCGCTCAGCAACAATTTCAGAAATGGACACAAACCAGTAAACCCCCGCAAAATATTCAGGAAAGGACTCTTCCTCCTATACCTATAGAACAGCACCCTGAAATTATCAAACTGCTTGCAACGCTGCAAATTTCACAGGCAGTATTGCAAAAAACAAAATCATTAAAACAGGACAGTCCCCGTTTATTTCTGGGCGCACAAAACGACAAAGACCGAAGCGGTGAAAATACGTCTTTAATGTTTGAAGTCTCTATTCCACTGGGTATGAATCCCGCTTATTCACCCAAAATAGCAACAGAAAAACGTAATGTTTATACACAACAGGCCCTTTTAAATAGAGCCAAAATTCAACTTGAACAAAATATTTTTCGGGCACAGCAAACCCTGGCATCAGCCAAACAAAGTATTCATTTTTCAAAACAGCAATATGACATCAGTCAACAGGCTCTGACGATGTCAGAAAAAGCCTATCAACTAGGTGAAACAAATATTCAGAATTTATTATTGGTTCAACAGCAAACGGCAGAAGCAAAATTAAATTATAAATTAGTACAGGCACGTTCAGGTCAGGCCATTGCAAATTTGAATCAGATATCAGGACACATTTTAGGAGCACAACAATAATGCTTAATGTAAATAGCAGAACTTTAATTTTATCCGCTTGTCTGATGATGACCGGCATTTCTCAACTTTCTCTTGCTAACGAATCACTGAGCGGATTGACATTGACCGCCTCTCAGCAGTCTGCAATGGGCATGATGACTGACCTGGCAAAGCAGGTTGATTTGGTACCCAGTGCCATCTATCCCGCTCAGGCGGCACTCCCGCTGCAAACTATACGCAGTCTATCCAGCCCTCTTTCAGGGCAAATTATTAAACTGAACTACGTCCATGGCCCGATTGAAAAAGATCAGGTGATTGCAGAAATTGAAAGTCCTGAGTTGTTAAAAATGCAGGAATCTTTTCTAGCGACACTGTCGGATTTAACCATCAGCCAGCAGAATCTAAACAGAGTCCGACAGCTCAATAAAAGTGGTGTATCATCCACTAAAAAACTGCAGCAGGCACTTTCACAAGTAAAAAAACTGACCTTAAAAAAAGCTCAGGTTGAAAATAATCTGCTGCTTATTGGTATGGCTGAAGCTGCCATTGACAATCTGCAAACCACACATAAGCTTCAACCAGCCAACCTTGACATTAAATCACCCATTGATGGTCAATTATTTGATTTACAAGTAAGACTTGGTGAACGTGTAGATAAAAATCAAACCCTTATTTCTCTTGGCGAAACTAATCCCATTATCCTGGTGGTCCGTGTCCCTGTGGAAACGGCCAATGAGATCGAAGAAGGGCAAAAAGTTGAAGTGGTTTCTATCGATAAAACAGGTATGGTCAAGCATATTGATATGATGGTTGATCCTATGACTCAGTCGGTGGATATTCATATTACAGTTCAGAATGATGATCATAGGCTGCGTTCAGGTCAATTATTTAAAGTTCGTTTTTTAACAGAAAAAAAGGCTGCGACTTATCAAATATCTGCCAATGCGATCAGTCAATACCATGGCAAAACAGTCGTCTTCTCCTTACAACACCAGGGGCAGCAAAAAGAGACCATCCAGGCTCTGCCTATTCAGGTTGTTAATATCACCAATAAACAATTATATTTTATACCTGAAACAAAACAATCTTCGCCGCTAAACATTTTTGTTAAAGGATCCACCGCAATTAAAGCTGCGATGGATGCTGCTAACGACTCTGACAGCGAATAAGGAGATAATTATGTTAGCTAAAACTTTACAATTTTTTCTTATCCAGAGAACACTGGTCGTGCTGATTGTCTTTGCTGTCCTGGCGGGTGGCTGGCAGGCTTTTCAGAAGATTCCAATTGATGCCTTCCCGGATGTATCACCGGCTCAGGTCAAAATGATTTTTAAAGCACCGGGGATGACTCCTTCTGAAGTGGAACAAAGAATTATCGCGCCTTTAGAGCTGGAATTACTGGGCCTGCCCAGGCAAAAAATCCTGCGCTCTTTAGCTAAATACGGCATTGCCGATATTACTCTGGATTTTAATGAAGGCACGGATATTTACTGGGCCAGACAACTGGTGTCTGAAAGACTAAATAATATGGATTTACCTCAAGGGGTAACAGGTGGTATGGCACCACTTTCCACTCCATTGAGTGATGTCTATATGTTTACCATTGAGGGAAATAGCCTTAACAATATGGAAAAACGTGATTTACTGGACTGGGTTATTCGTCCGGCATTACGTTCGGTACCAGGTGTTGCGGATGTTAACGTATTAGGCGGCTATGCCAGAACATTTGTGGTGAAACCAGACTATCAAAAATTACAAACCTATCATGTCAGTATTGATCAACTGATTAAATCATTACAGGAAAATAATAAGAACGATGGTGCTGGTCGTCTCAATCAAGGCGAAGAAGTGCTGCTGGTGCGTACTCAGGGTAATTTAAGCAATATATCCGATATAGAGCATATTGTTGTCGATTATAATAATAATGTGGCGATTACCATTAAGGATCTGGCTAAAGTCGAAATTGATTCG
>DAOVUK010000302.1 GCA_030632625.1 Gammaproteobacteria bacterium | reverse complement strand
TCAATGCTTAACTCATCTTCATCCTCATAAGTAATAATAATACCAGACTTAAGGGAAAAATGCTGGCAGGCATTGAGCAGTCCGTTTATCTCTCGTTGTCTGGTTTTTTCATTACTCATATCATAAGTGACTTGAATGGCTATCATGGCTTTTTCTCGATCAAAACAGATAAAATCACATTCACTCTTATCGGTTTTATAGTATAAGACTGAGATTTGTTTGGTGGTTGAACTCAGCACTCGTTTTAAAAAATATTTTAAAGCCACTGTATTATTGACATGATATCGTTCTACAATGTCTTTATAGATAAGTACGTTATAGTATTCCTGTAAGACAGGAAGGGCATGTTCTTTATTGATGAATATAAGTTCAGAAAAACCACCTTCGGATAAGCTATTCTGAATTTCATCAAAAAAGAAATAACACCGGGCAAGATCGTATTGTGGATAGAGTTCACTATAAGCTTGCAATAATAAATCCAGCTCATCTGCCTGAAAATTAAGACGTTCATCCTCAAAATTGAAGTACAGAATTTGCTCTTTATCAATTGTGTCAGACAGAGTATTAATCAGTTCATAGAGTAAAGAAGTTTTACCACAGCGCCTGACACCAATGACAGTAATTATTTTACCACTATCAACTGGAAGTTCTATGTCCCTTGGGATAACATCAAATTTTTCGGACAGGTGAAAGTCTCGAATAATTTGCTTGATTATTTCTTTCTTCTTCATAAGGAAGATTATTGTTTAACCCGACATGCCTGGCGTGTTCACACAGACAGTGTCTCCTGGCTGACCAGGAAATTATATGATGAGTTTTTTGCGGGTAAAACGCTTGTTGTGACACACCATGGCCCCAGCAAGCTGTGTGAACACAAAGTCTTTGGTCACAGTGATTTTTCAGGTGCTTTTTATTCTGACTTACCCGGCCTCATTGAACAGGCCGATGTCTGGGTGTGTGGCCATTCCCATTCAAATCTGGATATTACTATTAACAACACACGACTCCTGACTAACCAGAAAGGTTATCCTAATGAAAATGTGGCTGACTTTAATGAGAATTTAATCATAAATATTTAATCAACTTATCACAAAGAAAATTGCTGTCAGTCAGGCTTATAGCCGACTTTCATCACCTAATAATATTATTTAAATTTTTGGCTAAATATTTCTGTAGGGGCGAATTTATTCGCACAATTTTGGAACAAAATTCCATTTAGGCGAATCCCTTTATGGGTCACGCAGTGATTGTTGCCCCTACAATTGAAAATAAGAAATAATTACTGGCAAAATACTCATTTTTTTAATTATTTTATAGGGGTGATGAAAGTCAGTTATAGACTTTCAGCAATTCAAATACTTGCTGGCATTCTTCTGGTTTAACAATCAGCCAGATCCTCAGCGTATGTTCAAAATTTTGTTTCTTTAGTGCATCCATAAAAATTGCAATAAATTCCTCCAGTTTAAAACGTCCAAACTGTCCCCCCAGTACAGGAATAGCAAGGGCGGATAATGACTTGCTATCAGTTATTTCAAAAACCTTACTCAATGCCATCTCAATCCATTCAGCTTTCCAGGACGGTGTCTGATCTAAATCATGAACAATAGCTAAAAACCGTATGGGGTTAAATGACTTGATAAGCACATCTCCCGGTTGATGTGTTGCTAATAATTCAGGCTTATTCGAATCATACCAGAGCGGTTTATCATCACCTGGATCACGTAATTCATCATCAGGCTCCAGAACCAGACTGGTGTCCTGCTCCTGAACCAGTGCGATGACAGGAAATGGCGGCTGATCTTCCGGAGCAATATGAATGTCAACCGTATCAATGGTCATTTTAAATTGACTGCTGTCCCAGATAAGCTTCATTTTTTCCTTTCTCTTGTTAATGAGAGGGATTTTTAATAATATTTAATTGACACTTGTAATTAACAGTAGTGATGTTAATATAAAGTTATGAACAATGCAAATGAACAACGACATTATTCCCTGGATGAGCTTTGCTCATTGACAGATATCTCAAAAAGAACCGTTCGCTTCTATATGCAGCAGGGATTGGTTGACCGTTCAGAAGGACAGCGCAAAGGCGCATATTATCTTGAACGGCACCTGATGCAATTACTGGAAATTAAAAAATGGCAGCAGGCAGGTCTCTCACTGGAGCGGATCAAACAAATAATAAGAGATGAAAAAGATAATGGCCTCATACCGCCCATTCAGCCGCAGCAGCCCGGCAGTCTGGAAGTATGGAGCCACCTCAATATTGCTGATGGTATTCAATTACAAATTGAACCTGGCCGTTCCGGACTCAGTCCCGAACAAATAAGAAAACTGTTAAAAAGTGTGACCAAAGAATTAAACAGAATATCAGGAGAAGAAGAATGAATGCGGTATTACAAAATTCTGTAATAAATAATAATTGCCTGACGCATAGTAATCTGATTTTAAAAAATATTGATATCAATGTGTTCATGCAGGGCCTGATGGCACAAACTGAAATTGTGCAAACTTATGCCAATGAAGAAGAGTTTGCCATCGAAGCGGTCTATACCTTCCCGCTGCCGCTGGACGCAGTGCTGTTAGAACTTGATGTTGAAATAGACGGCATCGTGAGCCAGGGAGCCGTCAGCAAAAAACAACAGGCACTGGAGCAATATGAAGAGGCTATTGTACAAGGTGATACCGCAATCATGCTGGAAAAAGTAGATGAAGGACTATTCACTCTAAACCTGGGCAATTTGTTAGCAGGACAAAAAGCCACAATCACCATGATTTATTCACAACTGCACAGCTGGATGAACAATGAGCTGCGCTACCATTTACCCACAGTAATAGCGCAACGCTACGGCACCCCCTCGATGGAGCCACAGCAACTGCCGGAAACAGATATTAGGGCACAATACAGCTATCACTTCAGCATGCGGATCAGCGGTCTTTTATCTAAAGCACAAATTTCTTCACCCAGCCATAAAATTAATATCCAGGCTGTCAATAGCCAGAATCTGGAGACCAAAGCTCTGGAGACCAAAGCTCCGGATGAAAAAAATGCTATCGATCATAATGAAATAAAACTGCTGACCATCAGTCAGCCAGCCTATCTTGACCGTGACTTAATCATCAATTTTAGTCTGCAGCAGACAAGCACAGGCAGTATTCTGATTGAAAAAGACAATGATAGCTGTGCGGCTATTGCCAGTTTCAGACCCGTTATAGAAATAAAGCAACCCAGAAAACCTAAAGCCCTTAAAATACTGATTGACTGCTCTGGTTCTATGTCAGGTGATTCAATTGAGCTGGCAAAAATTGCACTTATACTGGCATTAGGTGAATTAAAAAAAGGGGATTACTTTTCAGTTTTTAGATTTGGCTCAACTACACAGTGCATGACAAAGTCAGCATCCAGTGAAAGTCTCATGATGCAGGCAACGCCTGAAAACCTGATCAAAATAAAACGACAATTACGTTTTATTGATGCTGATCTGGGCGGCACAGAAATCTTCCATGCAATCGATGAAGCTCTGGCATTGAAAACACCCGGAGGGATCAGCACTGATATTTTCCTTATTACGGATGGCGAAGTCTGGTCAGAAGAACAAATTACCCCCTATGCTGGAAAGATTTCTGCATTAAAACAACGAGTCTTCACCATTGGTGTTGGCTCAGCTGTGAGCACACAACTGGTGACAGAAATCGCTGAAAAAACAGGTGGTGCCTGTGAGTTACTGGCACCCAATGAAAATATGGCGGATAAAATTCAACGCCATTTTAAACGCATATTCATGCCAAGGTTAGAAAATATCAGCATAAACTGGGGAGCTGATGTGTTATGGCAGGATAACAATAAGGATTTGTTCAGTGGTGATACCTATCACGTCTATGCCAGATTAAAACAACAGGCCGGTGATACAGTGACCTTAACAGCAGAATATGATCATGGTGAAGTATTTACACAGCATGTAGGCATTGAATCAATTAAGGATGATAGACAAAATATTATCAGTCGAATGGTGGTACAAAAGCATTTAAAGCAGATCGAAAATATGGATGAACGTGCTGATCTGGCGGTTGAATACCAATTGATGGATGAGACAACGGCTTATATTATAGTGAAGCAAAATAATGCGGCTAATCAGAGCCTGCCGGAAATGAGAAAAGTGCCGCAAATGATGGCCGCAGGTCAGGCTGGATTTGGCAGTGAAATCCAGAGTCTTGCAAAAATGGATTCGTATGATGACTTTGACGATATAGACTTCTGTTGTGAAGATTCCATAGATTCTTCAATGAACGAATCAGAAGACCTGAAATATCTTGAAATACCAGCCTTCTTAAGCCGTAGCTTTGATAAACCACGTAAATCTAAAGCGGCTGACCATGAACGTATTTTACTTTTCTCAATAACAAATGGAGACCTGAGTAAAGAATTAATTGAAATACTGTTAAATTCAGGTATCAGTTTCATTGGTGATCTGGTGCAAATGAGCGAATATGAATTACAAAATAATCCGGGAATAAGCGATAAAATGATAGATGAGCTAAGAGATTTTGTTTCTTCATTGGGGTATACACTTGGGATGAAGCTGGATAACTGGCCGCCGGAAAACGATTAAAGCTATTAATGGTTGAGTTAATAATTATCAATGCAGTGTATTTATTCAGAAGTTTGGTGGATTATGAATAGATGTATTTAACAAATTTACTAATTTTAAATTACAAAAATAACAGCCCCTCTTCAGATTTTTTTGCTCGAAGAAAAGCGATTTTCTTTGTTTTTTAGGCTCTTCACAGAAATGCGTATTTTTACAAATTGTAGAGACAAGGCATGCCTTGTCTCTATGGTCACGTAACGACCGCTATG
>DAOVUK010000185.1 GCA_030632625.1 Gammaproteobacteria bacterium | reverse complement strand
TCCAAATGGTCATCTATTTCAAATGCCAGGCAATTCTTTGAGTCACCAGAACTAGTAGAAATCAGAAAGCAAGCTGGTGTAAAGTCGCCTGAATTCATATATTTAGATGAGTTAGAAAATGGCGTATTATAAAAACATAACGTCGTTCAAGCTTGACCTTGAACCTGTCCTTAGCTGGTTGTTTGCATGAGACTACAAACTTGGTATGCTAGTGTCAACTTAATTTATGGGTGCCTATTATTTTGGACTTTCAGTCCCTAAGGCTAAACCACCGACTTTTAGTCGGTGGTTGTTAAGTATTACAAACTCAGACAATGATAAAAGAAGTAATTAACAAGGATAATTATACTCAGGCTTTAAACGCTTTCAAGCAAGGCGATTATGCTGCCGATGCACTTATACTCAAATTTGATGAGTTACGTTCTGCTATGGAGGGCATATCTGAACAATCCCTGTCTGAGATTAAAAACTTAATTTTTGAAGCCGAACTCCCCCCCGAGCTTGCAGAGCAATTATCCAATGTTGTAACCGATCCCAAAACAAGAATCTTCACTCCCACTGCTGAAACAGAAACTGCTAATACCGGTTCCCACTCATCCTCGCTACTCAATGAGCTGTTAAAATGGAACAAGGGTGATGAAGCCAAGGAAAGACTCGCAGGACAGAACATTAGGGGCACTTATCAACTGGTTTCCAAACTTGGCAGAGGCGGCATGGGTGAAGTCTGGAAAGCCATTGATCTCATCCAGGCTGCCGGTGACTCCAAGGACAAGTTTGTTGCCATCAAGTTTATCAATCATGAAATAAGGAGCCACCCTTATGCCTTGAAAGCTCTGGTTCGGGAATTTGCCCGCTACAAAAAACTGATTCATCCCAATATAGTCAAGGCCTATGAACTCAATCGTGATGAGAGTGAAGTATTTATTGTCATGGAATATCTCGATGGCATTTCTCTCAAGGAGTTTATCAGGCAGCACCCGGAAGGAATTTCCCTCAATGATGCCAAACCGATCATAGGAGGTGTATGTAAGGCACTGAAATATGCACATCAGGAGGGCATTATCCATCTGGATTTTAAACCTGGGAATGTTTTTTATGATCCGGAAACACAGCTAGCAAAAGTAATTGATTTTGGCATTGCCCGTCTGTCCAAGCAAAGTGACAGGGATAAAACCCGCTTTGATCCGGGTAGCCTGGGAGCTGTCTCAACAGCCTATGCAAGTGTGGAAATGCTGCTAATGGATGACGACCCTGACCCCCGGGATGATATTTATGGTCTTGCTTGCGTAACCTATGAGTTAATTTCGGGTAAACATGCCTTTAATGGTGCCATTGCGACTAAAGCAGAGCGGAGAAAAATGCGCCCCAGGCCTGTTAAAGGACTTAGAAATGCTGAATTTCAAGTCATATTGAAAGGTCTGAGTTTTGACAGAAAGGATCGCACTCCCACAGCAGAACAATTTTTTCAGGATCTTTATTTACCGCAAATATCCGCTAAACGAAAATTATCTCGCTGGCTGATCATTACTCCTATCCTGTTACTGGCCTTAATTTTGACCCCCTGGTTGGGTAACAAAGCTTATGATGTCTGGCAAAAAAAGCAAATTATTGCTGCGATTTCGCAAAAACAGCTATCCGGCATAGAAAAATTTCAGGCCCTGTCAATTATAGAGCAATCCGATCTGCTTATTGAGGAAGATACCCGGTCATCACTGATTCAATTTGCCACCACCCATTCCGCTACCGGAACAGATGCCATCGAGTTTTTAAATGGCTTCGCACCTATAATCCAGACGATCTTATTCAAAAACCAGGATGCCAGGGAAATGTTAATCAATCATTATATTGACGACATAAGCCAGGCCCTGTCAGAAGATGATTTTGACCATGCGATAACCCTGTCCTCTAATATTATTGCGAAATATCCCGATTCCAAAAGTCTGGCTAACCAGATGGAAAGCGTTTTATCCTGGAAACTTAAATACTTAAGTGAATTGGAAAACAAATATCATCAGTGCATTACGGATAACAGCAAGTCCTTACTCGAATTAATGCCCTGCCTGTACACCACTTACCAATTTTTAGGTCAGATAGCCCCGCAGCACGAAATCCTGGTCGACTCAAAACTGCCTGCCCGATACCACCAGGAAATTTCAACAGCCCTGCAAAACAGGGAGTTTTCTCAAGTTGAAAAATTACTGGCGGACTGGCGCACTCTGGTTAGCACTGATACACCTCAACGCGAGGAGCTGCAGCGCACACTTGAATATCAGCAGCAGATCCTCAAAATCTCCAAACGGATCACAGGCAGCAATGACGATCAGATACCAGAGTTGATTCACGATCTGTTAAAGCTCGATGCCCATACCAGAATAGACACACTGGGCCAGCCAGCAGTTAAAGAAAAATTAATGAACTATTTTAATCTGCAGGTGGCTGGGGATATCGAGGCTAAAAATTATACTGCCGCATTCAAATATGTTGAAACGGCTGTTGCCCTGTTTTCAGATATGGAAAATCAGCAGCAAACTCTGCAACAGCTCAACAACAAAATTCATGAATACAAAAATCACTATCTGGAAGACTTGGCCGAGAACTATCAAGCTATCCTCTCGGCTGAAGAGCTTGATGTCAAGGCGTTGCAGAATTTGCAGCGCCAGATTGCCAGTATTGATCCCAATAATGCTCTTGTTGAGTATCCGGGTGTTTCTGAGCGTCTGGCCTTACAGATAGACAAGGCAATAGATAATGAGCAATTTGATGCGGTACTTGTCCACCTGAAAAACTGGAAATTCATTATACCTGCTGACAGTCAAAGTAAGGAACTGCTTGCGTTAAGCAAGAAATACCAGCAGCAATTACACCGCTATGAACAAATAATGGCTATTGAAAAACGCCTCCAGGAAGCTTTGCATAGTGATAAGTTAAGTAATGTGGACACTGCGATTAAAGATCTCCAGAGCAATTTTTCACACCAGCAGCAACAGCGCGTGATTAACAGCCTGCAAACACAACTGCTGTCATTCTATCAACAACAGATGCAAACAGCGATCCTGCAGGATGCGTTCAATAATGCCCATGACATTGCCAGTAAAGGACTGTCTTTGCTGCCTGAAGAACAATCCCTGACTGAGAGCAATAATCAAATCGAACAGGAAAAAAACAATCGAATCAAGATCCTGGTCGATAACTATCAACTCGCATTGAATTCAGAGACAGCCGATGGCGAGCAAATTTTTTCCTCTCTGATAACCTTACGTAAGATAGACAGTCAGTACTTTGAGAAAAATCCACATTTATCCCTAAAGCTAAAAGTACATTTGCTGAATTTGGCAAAAAATGAACAGGCACTGGCCAGGCTGCAGGATATCACTACACATTGGGATATGTACTTTAATGGCTGGGAGAATTCCAGCAAGGCAAGGAAAACCTATCGGGCCACAAGCAATCTTATCGCTTTACGCTGTTTATACACCGGTCGGCGGCTCAAGCAGCAGGACAAACAGGAAGCAGCCAATGAATTTCTGATGTTTGGTATGTCGCTTGACTCGGTTGGCACGGTACAAAAATCACTGGAAAAGGAACTGCAAAAGACCCTTACTCCTGCCGCCAGTGAATATTAGAGATTTATATGTACAGATTCCTTGCCGACTTTTATTTTTATAGCTGACCTGCACTCCAGCAAGAAAGCAGCTTTATTTTTATGTCCATGAGAGCTATAGTTATCATGGAAACAATAAATACCGTCTTTGGCAGCGAATAGCCGACACGTTGTTATAGCTTAAATTCCGTAGCTAAATACGATGTTATCAATAGCGCAGAATGACATGATGAATATCACCAGGATTGTATATCCCCTCTTATTCCTACTACTACTTACCGGGTGTGCCTCCGAAGTCATTAGAACACCTGAATTCGTATTTGTCACTCCCGATAAAGAAGATACCCTTGAGTCTCTGGCGCAACAGCACCTTGGCACTCCCTCCATGGCCTGGAAGATACAGGAATCCAATGATATCGATACGATAACACCGGGCGAAGAGATAATTATTCCAACCAAGCCAATACGTCCGGGCGGTTTAACAGCAGAGGGTTATCAGGTCATTCCGGTGCTCAGTTATCACGCCTTTACCCGAGGTCGAGGTAAGAATTTGCTCACCGTATCCGGTAAAAACTTTAACAGCCAGCTGAGCTATCTGAAAAAAGAAAAATTTCATACCCTCACTCTTGACCAGCTTCAGGATTTTCTTGACTTAGGCCAGGTTCCACGAAATTCTGTTATGCTCACCATTGATGATGGCTGGATATCCAGCTACAAAGTAGCCTATCCAATGTTACAGGAATTTGGTTTTAACGCGACCCTGTTTATTCCGAGCAATTATATTAATAGCCACAGTAAGAAAATAATCAACTGGGCTCAGATACGGGAAATGGTGAATGACAAAAGTATCGACATCCAGTGCCATACAAAAGGCCATCGGGATCTAAACCTGACCGAATCCGGCGAATCGCTGCAATCCTATATCACTTCAGTACAGGATCAGGTCATTGATTCCAGAAAAATGATTAAGGACAAAATTGGTAAAGAAGTCACTGCTCTCGCTTATCCTTACGGCAACACCAATCCGGTAGTGATAGAAATTCTCAAAAACAACGGATACAAAACTGCTTTTACCGTAAAACGGGCCAGTAACCCGTTTTTCACACATAATTTTCTATTAAATCGCTCAATGATTTATGGCACGTATAATAAAAACAAGTTCATTAAAAATATCAGTGTTTTTAATGAATTCAGCCTTGATAATCCAGAACCTATTGACAACTTCACTGATATCAGAAAAATTTCCTATATGAAAGCCAGCAAATATGAGGAAAAAGAGCAGTGGCGTACTGCATTGTTAGCCTGGAAAATGCAAAGAGACCGGTTATTAACAGCAAAATCCGACTGGAAGTCCACTTTCGCATCGCAGGATGATTTGCTAAAAAAATCAGATAAAAAAGTAGCTGAATTAAACAAAAAAAACAAAAGCATTGCACAAAAACACTATTTAGCCGCAATCGAAAGTAGAAACAATAAAATCATCCGCAAGCAACTTCTGAGAACCCTGCTCTATGATCCAGGCCACCAGGATGCTCTGGCGATGTTAAAAAACATGCCCTTGAAAAGACAGCTCAGTCAATATAAAGTCAAACCGAATGAAACCTTCGAAACTATCTCCAGAAAACTGTATAACACAAGAAATAATGGTGTGCTGATCCCGCTTTTTAACAACAGTATCAAAGATGACTCGGATTTAGTCCCCGGGGCCAAACTGGTTCTTCCTACTGTCACAGCGATGAATACAATCAAACCCGCCGAAAACATTCGCTGCCAGGTTAAACTGACCAAACCATCGTCTCAGGTCGCCAAGGATTTATACACCGAAGCTAACGTGTTTTTCAACCAGGATAAAATCGGCGCAGCAATCGATAAATTAAAAAAAGCAATATGCCTTAATCCAAATTACGATATTGCTAAAGAAATGCTGGAAATGCTATCGGGTCTATAATGGGAATCTGTACAAGCATATTAGCCTTTTACGGCTTAAAACAAACGCGGGAACGGTAAATGCCTGGCGATGAATCGGGAATTTCAACCGCTCCGGCTACTTTTTGATAGAAATCCTGTGCTTCTGCCATACCGATGATCGCATATCCATAGCCTTTTAAGCGCATGTCCATTAAACACGCTTGAGTTAATGCGCCACCAAGGCCTTTTCCTCGTGCGTCCTGTAACACGCCCACGGAACAAAAACAAAGACATCTATTGATTAAAAAAGCTATAAGCATGAATTTATCTCAACCTGTTCATTTGTTTCTGATAATTCCCGCTTAATAGACACTGATTATTCAGCAAAGCGGCTTTTTGTAAATAAACAAGACACCCACACTTTAAAAAAACAAAATATAGCATTTTCATCATTTAAAAATAAAAACACAAAAGGAAAGCGACAGACTTAAGGGAAATTGACCGCCCATTTTTACAAAACAACGGGTTTGTTTTATTTTAGGCAACAGCAATCCCTTAACTGATGTATTTCAGTTCAAGTTTTCACACATCAAAAGAGTAGACTAACGACTTGAAAAAAACGTCTCACAATGGCGAATGCCGTGAACCCAGTTCAGGCCAATTGACTCACATGCCTTGCGCACATGATGTGCTGCACCGACCAGGTTTTTGAACGGATGTTCGAAGTTTTGGGCGAGATAGGTAAACTGTTTTGCATCCATATCAAGTCGTTGCAGGATACCTGGCAGGTGATCGGGTATCGCACCTTTTTTGTCATCGCGTAAAATACGTCCACTCCAGTCAACCAGTTCAAGATAATCATTCAACTGAAAGGGCAGGCCTGGTGGCATGTCTTTTCTGGGATAACCGACAAAAGGAAATAAGGTTCATTACCTTAACAGGTAAGTTAAATGAACCGCCGTACGAAAATCCGTACGTACGGCGGTATTACGAGGGCTAACTAGAAATCAGCACTTATCGCTTTTTGCATTAATCTCACTCTACTCTACAAGGGCAATATTATTTAGCATTATGACCAGCGCCACCTTCAGTGGGCATGGGTTCCGGGGCATCTTCTGGTACTGAGCCTGTTCTGCCAATGTCAGCTGGATCTTCAACTTG
>DAOVUK010000128.1 GCA_030632625.1 Gammaproteobacteria bacterium | reverse complement strand
GGTGAATCACAGCCGCGCAGCTGTGATCCTGTTTTCAGTGCCTTTAAAAAAGCGGGAAAAATGACGTCTGAACTACTCTGGGCGCGTATTAAGCTTGCCATGCAGAAGGGGCGAACCAGCCTGGCCGTTTATCTGGCCCGCTCACTCAGTAAAAATGATCAAAAATGGATAACTGAATGGGTGAAGCTTTACCGGAAACCAGCTCTTGTTCTAAACAATCCGTTACTTAAGCAGTCACATCCCATAAAGAGCAGCATTCAGGTTCACTGCGTTGAACGCATGGCACGCCGTCAGCCGGAAGCTGCAATAAAATTATTAAGCGCACTCTCTAAAGAGAATCATTTTTCCCAGCAGGAGCAGGACAAAATGTACCGGACAATCGGTATGAAACTGGCCTATCGTCATGGCAAAGACGCGTGGTACTGGCTCAATAAGATCAGTGATCAAAACAGCGATGACACCGTGCGCCAGTGGCGTGCGCGCAGTGCTATTCGCGAAGCTGACTGGCCGGCTATCAGCAGCGCAATTAAGCGTCTGTCCGAAGAAGAACAAAAAGACTTCCGCTGGCAGTATTGGCTGGCATCAGGAAAAGCACAACAGGGTAATAAAAAAGCAGCACAGGATGACTTTTATCGGCTGGCGAAAAATAGAAGTTATTATGCATTCCTGGCGGCTGACAAGATGGATATGCCTTATGAATTTCAGAATGCCCCGCTATCACCTGACAGCCAGGCTCTTAACAAGGTGGCTCAACATCCTGGTATTTTACGCGCCCGGGAATTTTACCTGCTGGGCAGGACCAGCGATGCCCGCAGAGAGTGGTATTTTACTACCCAAAAACAGATGGCCAATGATGACCGGGCAATTGCCGCCAAAGTAGCTCAACAATGGGGTTGGTATGATCGCGCAATCATCACTATGGCCCATACTGATCAACGCCATGACATCGAGTTGCGTTTTCCGGTATTACAAAAAGAACGGATCACTAAGTATTCACAACTGCAGGCATTAAAACCAGCCTACACCATGGCAGTTATTCGCCGTGAAAGTGCATTTGCCACTGACGCCCGCTCCAGAGTCGGTGCCCTGGGTCTGATGCAGATCATGCCGGCCACAGGAAAAGTCATTGCCCGAAAGCTGAAAGTGAAATTCAGCAGTAAAAATCAGTTGCTGAGTCCGGAAACCAATGTAGAATTTGGTACTAAATACCTGAATATGATGCTGAAGAAGTTTTACCAGCAACCGGCTTTAGCCAGTGCGGCCTATAATGCCGGGGGCCACCGCGTTAAAGCATGGTTGCCGGAGAAACAGGATATGACGGCTGATCGCTGGATTGAAAGCATTCCATTTAAAGAAACCCGGGAATACGTCAGCAGTATTTTGGCCTATACTGCAATTTATGAGCATCTTCTGGAACTACCGCAAACTCGCCTGAGTTCTGTGATGCCTGATGTCCCTAAAAAATAACAGGATGGGATTATCCCTGCTCTTTTTCTATGCGTTTCATCAAACTGGTCCAATGATTTAAAGAATTATCGTCATTAATTGCAATCATTTTATTGTTTGATAGCCATAAGCCTTCACTATTAAAGCTGAACATAAAGGTGAGATCGGTTCTTTCGGATTTTTTTAATAATTTTTTGTTAAAGTTATCCAATATCAACGGCGCTGTCTCTAAAGATGAATAGTAACTCAGCACCATGTGGCTTTGTTGATCCGCCATTTTTACATAATTAATTCTCAGTCTGTTAAAGGGAATATCCAGTGCCAGCAGGGTAAAATATTTGGCAATACTAAAATCTTCACAATCACCGGCATTACGTATCAGACTCTCAATCGGAGTTGCCCAATAATCCTTCTTATGCCACAGCTCTTTATCCGAAACCCAATCCATCTGATTGAAAAAATCATTCACTAAATTTATTTTTTCCTGTTCAGTTTTACCTAAACTATGATGCATCAGATTTTCCCAGGCAGTAAAACGCTGAGTTGTTTCTTGATCATGTTGGGCATTTATCTGATGGTTTGCCTCCGCCATCAGAAAATTAAATTTATCACTATGATGATCAGCATGAGCAGTAATACAACAAAAGGGAGCCGATATGAACGACAGTTTGACCAGGTTTAATGCCAGGTATTTAGAATATTTTGCAATCATACAATTTCCTCCTTTCCTAAAGGCCTGTCCTGGAATGGAATGACTCTAATTTTTAGTGTAGCACATGAAAGAAAATTGCTCCTAAGTAATTCTACGTTCTTTGATTTCGGTTTATACCTATATCAGACTGCCACTTTGGCTTTGATGGGCGGATGCGGATCGTAGCCTTGCAGTTCAAAATCTTCCAGTTTGTAACCATAAATACTGTCAGGTTTACGGGTTAATTTTAACCTGGGTAAAGGACGAGGCTCGCGCTGCAGTTGCGTTTTCACCTGCTCTATATGATTGCTGTAGATGTGTGCATCGCCAATTGAAATGATGAGGTCCCCGAGTTCCAGGCCAGTCTGCTGACAGAGAATGTGAACCCATAATGCGGCTTGTGCGGTATTGAATGGATTACCCAGCAGAAGATCATTGGAGCGAATAGTGCACATTAAACTTAATTTGTTATCAGCCACATTGAACTGATATAACAGATGACAGGGAGGCAGTGCCATTTTGCCGTTTCTGGCATTTTCCTGTGGTGATACGCTTTCATCCGGCAGGTACTCACAATTCCAGCCATGAAACAAAATCCGTCTGGAATAAGGATTGTTGTTTAATAAATCAACAACATAATCAATCTGATTGATACTGCCGCCCTCTCTGGTAGGCCATGCAGTCCATTGTTTGCCGTAAACCGGACCTAAATCACCTGTTTCTGTCGCCCATTCATTCCATATTTTTGCATCTAAATCATTGATATTAGTACTGCCTGATAAAAACCAGAGCAGCTCATTGACGACTGATTTAAAATGGACTTTTTTGGTTGTTAACAGAGGAAAACCTTTGGACAAGTCGTGTCTGAACTGACAGCCAAAGATAGAAGTGGTTCCCGTGCCGGTGCGATCGGATTTGACTGTGCCATGTTCAAGAACATTTCTGAGTAAATCTAAATATTGCTTCATTCTGTCTCCTGGCTAATAAAATGGTCCACAGAATTGTATTATATCTATTGTTTTTTATATACCATAGACGTCATTGACCGATGTGCCGGCCAGACGTGCGTAGTAACGAGCACGGTAGATCAGTCTTTTTTGGCTATCACTGTCGGCAAAAGCACTGCGATCATGCAGGACATTATTGCTGACTAATCCCATTCCCGAGTCCAGTTTGCCCTGATAGTTATATTTTGAGTCGCTCTCCAGTATACTTTCCAGTCGAAGCAGAGCTTCCAGAGTCAAAGGATCATCTTTCCAGATCACATTGCGTGTCCTGATGGTGTAACGCATATGCAAATCACCGCTCACAGGATTAACAGAAAAAACAGGACCCACTTCTTCTTTTCTGGCAATCACGCCATCCTTGCCGATTCTTGCTGGAATGATCATGGTATCATCAGCCATCAGAGCACGGATATAGTCTGGATTTTCATCTCTTAGCTGCAGATAGACAATTTCATGATCCATTAAACGGTTTTCACCACCATCCGGTGCAGGCATAACACAATGCAGATTCAGACCATGTATCTGTTTGTCTGCAGTATTATAGTAACCATCTGTATGCCAGTTAATAGCACGATTGCTGTAAGGGATATAATTTTGCCTGCTGCCGTCATCAACAACCGTTAATGACGTCAGACCTGTTTCATCTGCCAGCCAGTTGTGATCGAGTTCCAGCAGCTTAAACGCACGTCCCATTGCCAGGGGAATTTCAGGATCCGGATCATCCCCGGTCTTGCCGGCATAAACCACCATATTGGTTTTTTGACATAGAGAAAGTAATTTCTGATGTTCGGGTTCGGTTAGTTTTCTGGGATCATTTAATTCAACCACCAGATCGCCTAATGTTTCAGGATAGCCGTCCAGCTTTATATCACGCCATTGCTGGTAGAAATCATCATTATCCAGGTCAAAAGGGCTTGCCGCTGGCGCTGTTTTTCTATTACTCAGAGTCATAGTTATTATCCTAAAAAAACACAATGCAGAGAAAAATTAAGACACTATTTAAACACACACGCAGGAAAGAGAATTGATAAAGATCAGTTAAAAATCATTTAAAACTAAAGACGTCTTCTTTTTTTGCTACAAAGAATGAACAATGATAAACTTAGGGGATTCACTATAAAAGTTTTATATAGTTATTTTATAATAATATGATATTTAAGCGACCGGAGATAAACAGATGGCAGTAAATTCTAATACTAAATTAACCATTATTGCAACCAAGGGCACATTAGATTGGGGTTACCCGCCTTTCATTCTGGCCAGCACTGCAGCGGCTCTCGGCAAAGATGTATCAATCTTTTTTACCTTTTATGGCTTAAGACTGTTATTAAAAGACACCAGCTCCTTAAAAGTATCTCCCATTGGTAATCCTGATATGCCAATGAAAATGCCTATGGGTCCGGACTGGTTCAGAGCAATCGACTGGGCACCTAAGATCCCTAATATTGTCTGGCAAATTCCTGGAATTGAAACATTTGCCACCACCATGATGAAAAAAACCATCAAAAACACAGGTGTTGCACCATTAGAAGAGTTGCGTGATTTATGCCAGGAAGCGGAAGTAAAATTCCTTGCCTGCCAGATGACGGTTGACCTCTTCGGTTTTGATCATAAACAGTTCATTGACGGCATTGAATTTGTTGGTGCTGCAAGCTACTTTGAAGAGTCTAATGATTCGACCTGTACCCAGTCACTCTACATGTAAGACAACTGCCAGAGGGGCTGGCTTAAGCATTCCAGCCCCTCTGGAACATTTACAGTAATAACATTCACTGACAATAACCTTCACTACAAAAACCTTCATTATAAAAAATAGTGGTTAAAGTTCAGATATAAAGCGATATGTCTGAATCGCCTGCAAAATCAAAAAATGCTGCTGCACCCGCATAAGTCACTTCATCAATAAATGAATTAATATCTATTTCAAATAAATCAACAGTCATCTGACAGGCCACAAATTTTACTTCCGCATCCAGGCAAAGCTGACGCAGCTCATCAAGAGGAGCAACACCTTTTTCTTCCATTTTCTTCTTCATCATACTGGTAATAAAACTTTGCATACCTGGAAATGCCTGGATAAGAACCGGCACGGGTATCGGCATTGGCATGCCGGGGTTTCCCAGAGAAGAGACTTGCAGATCCAGATTTTTCTGGATTAATTTTAGACCATAGAAGGTAAAGAAGATTTCAACATCATAACCCAGAGCCGCCGCTGTCGAACTTAGAATAAACGGGGGATATGCCCAGTCCAGAGTGCCTTTGGTGGCAATAATAGCCATTTTCCTATTCATATTTTCCCTCCTGCTGCTTAGAAATATCATTGGCTGACCATAATAAATACAGCCCCAGAAGCAGCATGGGGAATGACAGCAGCATTCCCATGGTCAGCCAGTCCATGGCAATAAAACCCTTATCGCCCATATGAGCATCCGGCTGACGCACAATTTCCACCACAGAACGGAATAAACTATAAAGAATCAAAAACAGACCAGAAATTGCCCTTCGCGGCCGTGCTTTACTCGAATAAAGCCATAATATAATAAACAGAAGTACACCTTCTAAAAGAAACTCATACAACATGGAAGGATGACGCGGCAAGCCCAGCGGATCAGTCGGAAAAATCATGGCCCAGGGTAAATCTGTCGGACGTCCCCACAGTTCGGCATTAATAAAATTACCAATACGTCCGGCTGCCAGGCCAAACGGCACCATGACGGCAATAAAATCGGTCACGGTGAAAAAGGTTTTTTGATTCTTTCTGGCAAACAGCCACATAGCCAGCAATACCCCCAGAAGACCGCCATGAAAGGACATGCCGCCTTTTTGCACCTGCAGCAATATCAATGGATCCTGTATAAAATGATCCATATTATAGAATAGTGTATAACCAATACGTCCCCCCAGGACAACACCCAGTGCTCCATAAAACAACAGGTCGTCAATTTGTTCATAAGTCCAGTTGACGTGTTTCTGTTTACTCTTGAGACGGGCGAAAAACCAGAAACCGGCAAATGCCACCAGATAGGTAATGCCATACCAGTGAATTTTTAATGGTCCAAGCGCCAGTGCAACCGGATCAATTTCAGGATAAGTAATCATCAGGCAGGTGTGACTCGTGAAATAAAGGATTTAATATAAGCCGTTTCCGGCAGCGCCGGATGAACTGGATGATCCGGACTTTGATGGCCCTGTTCCAGAATCTGGGCAAAACGATCCAGGTGGCGCGCTGCCCCCTGAATTTGCTGCACCAGGGTTTCAGCCGGCATATGATGTGAGCAGGAAGCGCTCACCAGTAATGCATCCCGGGTACAAAGCTGCATCGCCATCTGGTTGACACGCCGGTAGGCATTCATGCCTTCTTTAAAGTCTTTTTTACGTTTGATAAAAGCCGGCGGATCAACAATAACAATATCAAATTTTTCTCTTTCATTGCGTAAATGTTTGAGCACATCAAAGACATTGCCCTGAATACTGGTGATATTAGTAAACTTGTTCATTGCAGCACTGCTGTCCAGCCAGTCCAGAGCCTGTTCTGAGGCATCAACACAAAAGACTTCACTGGCTCCTGCCGCCGCTGCTTCCAGCCCCCATGCCCCCACATAGGAAAATAAATCCAGCACCCGTTTATCTTTTGCATAGTGCTGAACTCTGGCGCGATTCATACGGTGATCGTAAAACCAGCCGGTCTTTTGGCCGGTTTGCAGATCAACCTGAAAACGGGTTTGATTTTCTTCTATTTCTGTCAGGCCCGATAAGTCACCCAGGACAACTTCATTGTATAAGTCCAAACCTTCCAGTTCTCTGATTTTGACATCATTACGCATAAGGATGACAGATGGTTTTAAGACCTTTTCCAGCGCTTCAAGCAGTGCCTGCCGCTGCTGCTCCATTCCTGCAGTGGTGATCTGAACCACCAGAATATCATTAAATCGATCCACCACAATACCGGGCAATAAGTCACTCTCACCAAATATCAGTCGATAAAAGGGTTTGGCAAACAATCTTTCTCTAAGAGAAAGTGCAATTTTAATACGGTGCACAAAAAGAGAGCGGTCGAGTAATACTGATGTTTTACGGCTGAAGAGACGAGCACTGATCAATGAGTGCGGGTTAATATAGGCATTTCCCAGGGGTTTTCCCTGTTGAGACATAACAAGCACCTGTTCACCCGCAGAAAAACTTTTGAGCGAGGTCTTTTGCGTATCAATTTCATTGCTGTAGATCCAGAGATGCCCCTGATTCAATCGACGTTCCTGACCTTTCTTCAGGTAAACGGGTGCTAATTCATTACTCATATAGTGTGCTTCTTGCCTGGATGGATAAAGGCGCTAATAATAGCACAGATATGCCTGACAGCTTAAGAGCAAGGTACAAAAAGAAAGTTACAGATGAAGATGGGATTTATTTCAGATCACTTTTAATGAATTCAGGGCCGTCGAGTATCAGCCCAGGAGTCAGAATGCCTGCCCGCTTGAAAACACTTATTGCAAACAAAAGCATATCATGTCGCTTTAAATTAAAACAACAAATATGCTTTTTATATTGTTCAGTTTATTTACTGAAATTTAGCTATCATAACCCGGAGCAGTTAGCCTGATTCACTCAGTGATACAACATCTTCAGCCTGCAGACCTTTTTGCCCGCT
>DAOVUK010000033.1 GCA_030632625.1 Gammaproteobacteria bacterium | reverse complement strand
TAAAAATGCTTCAAAAGAGATTCAATGGCAATATGTGTTTCCCGCGAAAAAACGTTCGATTGATCCACGTAGAGGTGCTGAGAGAAAACATCATGTTATGGAATCAGGTTTACACCAAAAGTAGGCTCACTATGAGAAAAGCGGTGAAAATTGCTGCCAAAAGGGCTAATATTGACAAACAGGTCAGCACTCATATGATGCGTTATCCAAACCTAAATAAAATCCAAACCTTTTTCAAAGGTGCCTGATATTTAACGGTTTTAATCGTAAAAGGTTTGGATTTTTTCTTTATGATCTTCTTATCAAATTAACAGGAGGTCATACCAATGAATAAACAAAATCTACGGGACAATTATCCCAAACTCATTTCCTATCTGGAAACCAACGGTTACTCAAAAACATACGTTAACAGATTCAAACGGGAGATTGAAAAAATTCTGACGTCTGTAAATTCAAAGGAATGGTCATGCTATACAGATGTATATCTTGAATACACCAAAACATCACATTCGCCTGATTTTCTTCGCGATAAACGGACTATCATCGGAGCTATTGAGCAGTTTGATGTCTATGGCAGATACCCGAATGGAAGACGCAGGCATGAACTTTTCGAAAGGGGATCTTATCCCTTGTTGTCACAGGAATTCAAATCCATCATCGACCTTTACTGTGAAGTGGAAAAGAAACGTGGCAAGAAACTTACTCACTTGACTGCCTTTTTGGTTTCAATATTCTTTACAGTGGTAACGTCCCTTTTCACCAATTGACGAGTTTTTTCAAATCTGAAGTCCAGTAAAAAAGCAGCCATTCATCTACTCATAAAAATAGGGAATTTTAACATTTTATTACAGATAGATTGAAGATCAGGTTCGGGCAGCTCCTCATAAACAGATCGGACAATTTTTATTACAGAGGAATATGGTGGTTTTGACGGTGGATTCCAGTAATATCACAATGCTAATATTTTTTTGCCTAGCTTCTGCAAAGTAGCCATTTATATGCTCCCATAATTTTAAATTATGAATAATTTTCAGGAATTAATAACATATTTAAGGCTATGTTAAGAATTATTTCATATCATGCTTAATTACTATTTTTCATTTAATGGAATTATGAAATGCAGCAATTTTCAACAAGAGAAACTGAAAAAGATGACAACACCAAAAAGCAAAATCAGTATTTTGAGACCGTGATCATTGGTTCAGGGTTTTCAGGGTTGCTGGCGGCTATCCGTTTGCAGAAAAAGCGTTGTAATGAATTTGTCTTGTTGGAAAGAAGCTCTGAGTTAGGTGGAACCTGGCAGGTCAACTCCTACCCCGGCGCCGAGGTGGATATTCCAACCAGCCTCTATTCCATCTCCTTTATTGCCTACCCGTTCAGGAAAACCTTTGCCCCGCAAAGCGAATTGCTCGCATATACGAACCATATCATCGATAAGTTCGGCTTAAGAAAACAGGCAAAAACGAACCAGACGGTCACTAGGCTTACTTATGATGAGAGCGCTTGTTTGTGGCACGTGGAGACCGAGTCGGGCGAGAGATACAGTGCCCGCTTTATTATCGACACCAGTGGTGTGCTGGCGAATCCGCATATTCCCAATATTAAAGGTGCGGAAACCTTCGAAGGGCCGATATTCCACGCCGGACACTGGGATCACGCTGTCGCTTATGAAGGAAAACGTGTCGGCGTGATCGGTTCGGGGTGTTCAGGGGCTCAGATCGTTCCCGCCATTGCCGACAAGGTTTCCAGATTAATCCTGTTCATGGGCAAGGCGCAGTGGATCCTTCCACGTTCAGACCGGAATTACAGTGCTCTGGAGCGTTTCGTTCGAACACTGCCGGGCATCCGGCACCTCATCCGTTTACTCGTCTTTATTTTTTATGACATCAGGTTTCTTGCCTTCCGCCGCTACCCAGGGACCTCAACAATCAGTCAGTTCATGAAAAGCTATTACAGGAGAAGGCTGAAAAAGCATCTTGAAAAATACATTAAAGACGACAAGTTACGTCAGCATATGATGCCCGATTACGAATTGGGCTGTCGGCGAGTAATACCGTCAAACGCCTACCTTCCCGCGCTGTCCCGTGACAATGTCGATGTGGATACCAGTGGGATTGAATGCATCACGCCCCAGGGCATTAAAACAAAGGATGGTAAGGAGATACCCCTGGACGTCATCGTCTACGCCACCGGATATTTTGCCTATTCGAATATGAAAAAGGCGCTGACGTTTCAGGTCTATGGCCTGGGTGGCCGGAACCTCAACAGCGAATGGGAAAAAGAGGCCGTCTCTTATAAGGGCATTACCGTTTCCGGTTACCCCAACTATTTTAAAGTGAACGGCCCGAACACCGGCTCCGGCCACAGCTCGCAAATATCTTATATGCAGGTGGCGACCGATTATATCGTTCAAGCCATAAGTGCTGTGAAACGGGATAAAAGCATCAGAGCCATCGATGCCAAAAAGGGTCTTCAGGATGCATACGTCGCCGAAATGAGAGAAAAGATGAAAAAGACGGTCTGGCAAAATACCACTTGCACCGCCTTCTACAGAAAGAACATGACTGAAGAGGTCACCAGCCTCTCCCCGGAACCGGTGACCGGGTTTATCTTTTCACGCAAATGGTTTAACTTGAGTAATTATCATTTATTAAAGTGATTAGCACATGTTAAATTAAAAAATTATGATCCCCTGGACATTATTAGGCACAGCCAACATTCCCAATAACGGTGGTGAACTGAGGTTATCTCAGCGCGAGGATGATTTTTCTATTCATCTAAAAGGTGTGCGTGGAGAGTTAATGAACAGTCGAATGCATTGTTCCGAGCTAGCCCTGGCCGAATTAGGTTGCGCGCATATTCAAGGGATGGAGAATACTAAAGTGTTAGTTGGTGGCCTGGGGATGGGCTTCACTCTGGCTGCAGCACTCAAAGCAACATCAATAAGTTCTCAAGTGATTGTTGCTGAACTGGTACCCGAAGTTATTGAATGGAATAAAGGCCCATTGGGCGAATGTGCAGGCAGGCCGCTTGATGATAATAGGGTTCAGGTACACCTGGGCGATGTGGCTGAACTTTTCAAAATAAATGAAGCCACTTATGACGCTGTTTTATTAGATGTTGATAACGGCCCCGAGGGCTTTACACAAGCCGACAATAACGATCTATATTCAATCGAAAGTTTACAAGCTATACGACAAACACTTTATCCTGGTGGCGTGTTAGCAATTTGGTCAGCCTGGCATGATCCAAAATTCACCCTGCAACTGAAAAAAACTGGCTTTAAGGTTAAAGCTAAAACAGTAAGAGCGCATAAAGGTAAAGGTAGCCGTCATACTATTTATTTGGCAAGGAAAATATTAGGAAGCTAATTTAAAATGCTTCAAAATTCAATAATGCCTTTCTGTCTGAAATAGGGTGAACGTGGTGAAAGCCAGAGTCAGAGCCTGTTCCTCTGTCCGGGTCTGTAATCCCCACAACAGCACACCTAGGGTTCCCACTGCCATGGTGGTGCCATAGACAGCAATATTACCCAAACGTCGTAGTGTCAGAATACGCTTGTCTACCTTGCGTGGTGGGTGATTCATGATGTCAGAATGTGAAGGATCAACGCCCAGAGCCATGGCAGGCGGTCCATCCATAATAATATTGATCCAGAGTAACTGGATTGGGCTGAAAGGAAGTGGCAAACCCAGGAATGGGGCTGTGAACACCGTCAAAATTGCACCAATATTGGTGGAGAGTTGGAAGCGTACAAACTTTACGATATTATCATAAATAGTACGGCCCCCTTTCACCGCATCGACAATAGTGGCGAAGTTGTCATCGGTGAGCACCATAGTTGCTGCTTCTTTGGTGACGTCGGTACCAGTGACTCCCATGGCTACACCGATATCTGCAGACTTCAGCGCCGGAGCATCGTTGATCCCGTCACCAGTCATGGCTGTCACATGACCGCGAACCTTGAGCGCACGCACGATACGCACTTTCTGTTCAGGGGTGGTGCGAGCAAACACGCCAATATCATCAATACGTTCAGAAAGCTGGGTATCATCCAGTGCATTCAGCTCATCGCTGGAAAGAACCTCGCCTTCGATCCCCAATTCATCAGCGATAGCGGCAGCAGTTATCTTTTGGTCTCCAGTGATCATCTTCACCGCAATACCTGCCTGGTGACAGAGACCAATAGCATCACGGGCCTCAGAGCGTGGCGGATCCATCATACCCACAAGCCCATCCAGACGTAACTTGTCCATATAACGAAACAAATCAGCGGCAGGATCGAATTCTCTGGCCAAAATCGTTCGGCTGGCTACCGCAAGTACTCGCAGCCCTCCTTCCGCAAGAGATTTATTCTCTGCAAATAGTGACATTTTTGCATCACTGTCCAATACCGTCTCTTCATTGCTATTAAAATAGGTTGTACACTGCTTGATGAGAATATCTGGCGCACCTTTTACAAAAACCCGGATATGTTCACCATCAAGGTGGAAGGTGGCCATATACTTGTAGGCTGATTCAAATGGGATCTCAGCGATGCGAGGGAAGTTTTCCTGCAATGCATCCCGTATTAATCCCCTTTGGCAGTGAGTACCAGCAATGCTCCTTCCATGGGAGCGCCCACCACCTGCCCAGCACGAAGGTATGCATCATTACACAACGCCAGAGGCAGAAGCACGGGATTGAAATCAGGCGGCTCTATACTATCGTCTGTGATGATGCGACCGTTTGTTTCATAGCCTTCTCCTTCAACTGCAAACCTCTGGCCTCGGGTATAAAGGGCGCGTGCAGTCATCTGGTTGACCGTAAGCGTCCCCGTCTTATCAGAACAGATCACAGAGGTACAGCCCAGAGTTTCCACCGCTGCCAAACGCTTAACAATGGCCTGGTGTCTTGACATACGGTGTAGTCCCAATGCTAGTGTAACAGTAACCACAGCAGGCAATCCTTCGGGGATGGCTGCCACAGCTAATGCAATAGCAGTCATCATCATCTGCACCCAGGGCTCACCACGCAGTAAACCGCCAATAAGCATGATAACAACCACAATACCGGCAATGACTACAAGTCGTTTGCCCAAAGCATCAAGCTGAATCTGTAAGGGTGTCGAAACCTCCTCAGCTTCTGCCAGCATGCCGGCAAGACGCCCCATCTCGGTTTCCATGCCAGTGGCGGTTACGACCATCTCGGCACGCCCACGAGTCACTGTCGTGTTCATATAGAGCATGTTGTCTCGCTCTGCCAAGGGGATATTTTCCCTGTCCAACACTTCGTTCCACTTACCTACCGTGTGGGACTCTCCAGTGAGGGAGGATTCATCCACTTCAAAACTGTGAGTGACGATTACCCGTCCATCAGCTGGAATCCGGTCACCGGCATCCAGCAATACGATATCACCGGGAACCAGTTGCTCAGCGGGGATCATCTCTGTCTTTGCATCCCTACGCACTTCTGCCTCGGGTGCGAGCATCTTTTTCAAAGCGGCCAGTGACTGTTCAGCCCGATATTCCTGATAGAAACCCAACAACGCATTGAGCACCACCACAACTAAAATCACCAGAGCATCCTTGATATTACCGATGATGCTCGCCAATATCGCAGCACTAATCAACACCAGTATCAGAAATCCCTTAAATTGGTCAAGTAACAGCAGCCAGGGACTCTTTGATGGTTTTTCGAGAAGGCGGTTGGGACCGTATGAGTCAAGACGTTCCCTTGCTTCAGCCTTGCCCAGACCAGTAATCGGATCGGTATCCATTTCCTTTAATACCTGCTCCACTGTTAAACAATACTAATTATTTTTTATAACCATGACTAATGTATTCTCAAATTAAGGTACCTTTCAAAAGGTATTGTACTCATTAACTCCACTCTGCAACTTGACAATATAATTATATATATATTATCATTTATAGAACAGTCGTTCTATAGTTCATTTATATATGAGATAATATGGCCAAAGCAAAATTCACAACGTCATCTGAGGCAGTCACTGCGATTTTAAATGAATCGATCCCCTTATTCGCTAATCACGGATTTTCTGGGGTATCCATACGGCAAGTTGCAAATGCCGTAGGGATCAGCATTGCGACGCTTTATCATTACTTCCCTGATAAGAAGACTTTATACCTTAAAAGCATCGAACAAGCCTTTTCAGATAAAGCGGAAGGCTTAACAGATGTTAATAATACACCTGGGACAACGGAAGAAAGACTCAAACTGTTCATTTTACGTTTCACAGAGCTAATGAGTGGTGATCCCAACTTCAGATTACTATTACAGCGCGAGCTTTTAGATGCCGATAATTTCAGATTGCAACTTCTGGCTGAACAGGTGTTCAAAGAGCAATTTCAAAATGTATTGGACCTGGCAAAAGAAATTTCACCAAAATGTGATTCTCATTTAATGGCCATTTCTATCGTTGGATTAATCTTATTTCATTTAGAAACGACTCCAATCAGGATGTATTTACCAGAAGGTCGAGAAGAACATAATCAACCTGAAGTGATTGCTCATCACGTTTTTATGCTGCTGAAAAATGGAGTATTAAAATGCAGCGATTAGTATTTTCTATTCATCTGTTTGTTCTTATGAGTTGCCTTGCATCATTTTCTCAGGCAGAAACAGAGATTGTTATGGTTGAAGAACAACTTATCCCTAAAGTCTATTCTGCTCCAGGTTATACTGCCGCCTTGAATAAAATCGAGATCAGTTCTAAACAGACAGGGTATATTACACAGCTCCTTGTCGAGGCTGGTGATATCGTTGAGAAAGGTCAACTACTGCTGGTGATTGATGAAACAGCAAATAAACAGTCGATTGAACAAGTCAAAAAAGAAATTGAAATAGCTCAAGTCACTGTAACGGATGCAAAAAAAGATGTGAACAATTTTGAGCAGTTAAGGAAGGTTCAGTCTGTTTCAGAAGAAAAATTAAGAAAAGCTCGTCTGCTATTGGCTCGTTCCCAAAGTACACTACTCCAGGCAAAAGCAAAATTAATTGAAACAAAATCAGCCATGCCTTACCTTCGAATAAAATCTCCCGAGAAAGCCCTCGTTGTAAAACGCCTTGCGGATACAGGAGATTTAGCTCTATCGGGCAGTCCATTACTTCACCTGGAAGTCTTAGATTCGTTTGTTTTTGAGACAACAATTCCCGCCCAATGGATAAAAAAAATTACCAATGAACAGAGTGTTAATATTAAGTTCAATTATATTGATTTTCCGAATAGTATGACAACAGGTACCATCACTCAAATTATCCGAAGTGCTGATCCAATCACCCAAAAATGTACCGTTAAACTGGAATTAGATTCATCATTAAACATTCCCACAGGTTTGTTTGGACAAGCTCAATTTATTATTGATAACGAATTGTTATTAACCATACCTGAAAAAGCATTGATTAAAAAAGTGGGTATTACGGGTGTTTTCCGTATGGATGAAGAGAAACAGGTCTGGTTTACACCCGTCCGCTATGGAAGAAAATATTGTAATCAAAGAGTTATCCTGTCGGGTCTTAAGGCACAGGATAAAGTCATTGTCTCGCCATCAGAATCGTTAAGAGATGGTCTGAAACTCACTCACGTCAAAAAAAATAGAATGGTGCTCAATAAGGCGTGTAAATAATAATGCAGGATTTGAATCCCAATAAGCTTAAAGTTGCCTCTCTACTTGCCCGAAGCTTTATTGAATCCCATTTAGTCATATTAATTATTATCTTTTTATTGATCTTTGGTTTACTCGGCCTTTCATTAACTCCAAGAGAAGAAAATCCTCAGATTGTTGTACCCGTTGTTAATGTCTCCATAGCGTTTCCGGGTGCTTTACCTGAGGAAGTTGAACACTTAATTCTTACGCCATTGGAAAATAGGCTCAATTCCATTCAAGGTGTCAAACATCTTTATGGAAAGGCGGTTCATGGTCTTGCCCAAATAAATGTTGAGTTTGAAGTGGGTGAAGATAAAACCAGGGCCTTTGTTCGCTTGTACGATCAAGTTTTACGTTTTAAAAAGGACTTACCATCTGGTGCAGGTGAACCGCATATACAAGTCGTTGATGTCGATGATGTCCCGATTATAACTGTGACTTTAGCTTCTACTGAATACTCACAGACAAAGCTGACTCGAATAGCAGAAAATTTATATCAGCATCTGGGCAGTATCACTAATATTGGTAAAACAGAGATTGTAGGTGGTTTGCCTGAAGAGATCAGAGTAATCATTAATTCTGCTAAACTGGAATTTTATGAGATTTCACCAGAAACGATTCATCAACTCATTACTGACTCTAACCTTGCCGTCACATTGGGCAGTCAGGTGCATCAACAACTTGCTTACTCTATACGAATTGATAATCATCTCACCCAATTGGATGATCTAAAAAAATTAATTATAAAGGTCAAGGACTCAGACCATATTGTACGCCTGGAAGATATTGCAACGATAACCGATCAGCCTGATCCTGAGCGTGCACAAATAGTTCATTTTAATTTTGGTCAGGCTGATCCCCGTTATAAAGAATTGCAGGGTAAACAAATTGCTTCCGTCACCCTTGCTATTGCAAAGCGACCAGGCAGTAATTCAGTGACTGTTGCAAAAAAAGTTCAACAGCGTATTGCGGATATGCAAGAAAAATGGATACCAAAATCCGTGTATGTAGTGATAACACGAGATGATGGAAAAAAGGCCGATGATACGGTCAATAAACTCATTGAACATCTTTTTATTGCTATTGGTGCTGTGAGTTTTATTCTGTTATTGTTTCTGGGTATTCGTGCTGCACTCATTGTTATGATGACCATTCCACTCATCTTTGCCGTGGTGATGGGGTTTGACTGGCTTGCTGGTCCCACATTAAATCGTATTACTCTCTATGCCTTAATTTTGGCTCTGGGAATGCTGGTTGATGATGCGATTGTGGTGATTGAAAATATTTATCGTCATTACCAGAAGTTGCCAGCCGATGCAGATAAAGTAAGCCGAGCCAAAACAGCTGTTCTTGCGACAGGTGAAATTGGTAACCCAACCACTCTGGCTACATTCACGGTTGTTATTGTTTTTTTATCCTTGCTGATGGTCACAGGCATGTTGGGCGAGTTTTTCTACCCTATCGCATTTAATGTCCCTGTGGCAATGATCACATCTCTGTTAGTTGCTTATATTATTATTCCCTGGGCTGCACGACGTTTTTTACCTGTATCTTCTTTAAACAAGGGAGGGGAGCATAAGGAAGATTTACTACAAAAAGGCTACCGAAAACTGTTTAGTTTTCTTTGTCATTCAAGCTTACTTAGGTTCAGTTTTTTTAGTCTTATTTTAATATTATTAGGTTTATCATTACTTCAACCTGCCTGGCAATTTATTCGTTCTGAAGGGATCTCAGGGGATGTTTCAGATTATGCTGTTCCTTTAGCCTTTTTACCAAAAGATAATAAGAATACTTTTTTGATCACTATTCATAAACCTGATGCGAGTCCTTTAGAAGAAACTGCGCAGGTTGTTAAAGCATTAGAAAAAGAATTATCTAAAAATCACTTTATACTTAATTATGAGTCTTATATTGGTCTTTCTTCTGTTATTGATTTTAATGGTCAGTTACGAGGTAGTGGCGATAATCGTGGGGAACAGTTTGCTGAAATCAGAGTTAATTTAATTGATAAAAGCCAACGTCAGGAAACATCAATTGAAATTGTTCAGGATTTACGTCAACAACTTCAATTTGTTTTTACACAGTACCCTGATACGGTGATTCAGTTACTTGAAGATCCACCTGGGCCTCCAGTCAGAGCAACCGTATTAGCTGAAATCTATGGACTGGATAATCAACAGCTTTATGAAATTGCTCAGAAAGTTGAACAAGCGTTCAAGCAGACCTGGGATATGGCCGAAGTGTGGACTTCTAATTTAACTTCAATACCTGAATACCGACTGCAAATCGATCAGGAGCAAGCTGCCTTATCCGGGGTTTCAACCCATCAGGCTGCCCAGGCATTAGAGAGTTTTATTAAAGGTAAAACACTGAGCTATTTACGTAATAAAGAAAGTCGTTCTGCTATTCCTATTCGTCTTATAGTACCTCGTGAACAAAGAATTACTCCAGACATGCTCGCCACAGCTTTTGTAAAAAACACGACGGGTAAAGCAATTCCTCTATCTCGGTTGGTAAAGGTTGTCGAAGGTGAACAATCTCAGCCCATATTGCATCAGGATATGGAACGTGTGGTTTATGTGGGGGGTGAATTAAATGATAGCGCCCCTGTTTATGCGGTATTAGCTATGGAAAAGACATTGGATGGAATGGCTCTTTCTGCTAATAAAAAGGAGTCTGATAAAACATTAACGACCACCAATTTGGGATTTATACCCGTCAAACCCTATACTGTTGATGGTTACAAATTACATTGGTCTGGTGAATTGCGTTTAACGCTGGATGCTTTTAGAGATATGGGCATTGCATTAGGCTTGTCACTATTAGTCATCTATTTATTATTAGTGGGTTATTATCATTCTTTCACAATCCCGTTACTGGTGATGAGTTCTGTTCCTCTGGCAATGATTGGCGTCTTTCCAGCGCACTGGATGCTGGACATTACTTTTTCAGCCGCTTCGATGGTGGGTGTCATCGCTTTGGCTGGTATTGTGGTTAGAAACTCTTTACTGATCGTTGATTTTATTCGGGAGCTTCGAGCGCAAGGTATCCCTCTGGAACAAGCCGCTCAGGAAGCAGGTGCGCTGCGTTTGAGGCCTATATTGTTAACGACTCTGGCCATTGCATTAGGTACCGCCATTATGGTGCCTGATCCTGTTTTTGGTGGCTTAGCGATTAGTTTAATTGCAGGTTCAATGAGTTCGGCATTATTTACTGTTTTTGTTGTGCCATTGTTATATCGATTATTGGATAAAGAAACAATACACCAGGATGTAACATGAATAATCAGTTAAAAAATAATGTAAATATTGGCCTTGCCCTGGGTAGTGGTTCAGCAAGGGGGCTTGCCCATATTGGTGTCATTCGAGCATTGGAAGAATCAGGAATAAAAATTGACTGTGTAGCAGGTACTAGTATTGGTGCCTTAATTGGATCGGTGTATGCTTCGGGTAAACTGGAAGATTTGGAAAAGGTCTATCTTGATTTTGACTGGAAAAAAATTGCTTATTTCTTTGATATTGTTTTTCCTAAATCAGGCCTCATTGATGGTAATAAAGTTGCTGATTTTGTACGTGAGTATGTTCATGCAGAAACGATTGAACACTTACCATTGCCCTTCCAGGCAGTGGCGACCGATATTGGCACAGGAGAAGAGATCGCTATGGATCGGGGTGATGTCATTGAAGCAGTTCGTGCCAGTATCTCTGTACCTGGTATCTTTACTCCCGTGCGTAGGAATGGTCGAGTTCTGGTGGATGGTGGTCTGATTAACCCGGTACCGGTAAGCACTGCTCGTTCAATGGGTGCAAAGCTTGTCATTGCGGTCGATCTCAACCATGAAATTGTTGCCAGGAAAGCGCCTAAGAATTTGCCAAAAGCCTCAAAATCCTCAGAACAAAACAGCTTCGTTGAGACTCTGTCCCGTATGGGTGGAGCTAAGTACCTTGCTGCTGTGGAACGTATTAACCTTGGCCTGCAATCAATGGATAATCCTGCATTAAATCAGATTCAGGCCTGGTTAGCCGAGGAATCTTTGCCCAATATATTTGAGGTATTGCTTTCTTCGATTAATGTAATGGAAACTCAAATTACTTGTACCCGATTACATCTGGACCCACCTGATTTACTCATTCAGCCTAAATTAGGTCATATACGTTTTCTGGAGTTTAATCGTGCAGAAGAAATTATTAATATCGGTTATGAAGAGACCTGTAGACAGCTTGAACGAGGTTCTGATACCCTTTTAGAGAGTTTACACATAACCTGATAATAATTACCAGATCAATTGTATACATTCGTATGGTCTATGGAGTCTAAAGTATGAGATTTAATTTACTAATGAATTCAGGCTTATTATTAATAGCAGGATTAAGTCTCAATGCTTGTAATAAGGATTCAGATACTGATCAGGTTGATACACAGAAAACAGCCAGACCGGTAAAACTACTGACTGTACAGGCATCAGGGATCCACACGATACGCTCCTATCCTGGAATACTGGATGCCTCAAAAAAAACTGAATTAGCATTCAGGGTTGGCGGCCAACTGGTTGAACTACCAGGTCAGCCAGGAATGCAGGTAAAGAAAGGCGAGATTATTGCCCGCCTTGATGATTCCAAATATAAAAATATCCTGGATGAAAAAGAAGCCAAATATGAACTTGCGAAGATTCAAAACGATCAGGCCAGAAAACTTGTAAACCAGAAAGTTGGCAGCCAGCTAAAATTTGACCTTGCCCGTGCTGAGCTAAAGATAGCCAGGTCTGCTATGGAAGTCGCACGTGACAATCTAGACTATACTAAATTATTAGCACCATTTGATGGTGTTATTGCACAGCTATCGGTCGATAATCATCAGGCTATCCAACCGCAAGAACCCATCATTCATTTTCAAAATGAAGAAAGCCTGGATGTTTATATCAGCATTCCGGAATCGGTGATCACACAACTAATCAGTCCTTATGATCCAAAAACGGTCAAAGATTTCTGTGGCCATGTTCAATTTACAAACCATCCTGATAAGAGGTTTATGGCTTGTTATAAAAAGCATGAATCCATTCCAGATCCTTTAACCCGAAATTATTCAGCTATTTTTACGTTATTGAAAATCACGGATTTCGTCGCATTGCCTGGAATGACGGTGACTATGACGCTGGATTTTTCTCCCTTTATTAATAAAAGCATGAACAATAGTATCCTGGTACCTGTAGAAGCAGTATTTGAGCTGGATGGCAAACAATGGGTATGGGTCGTTAATGAAGAGATGAAAGCAAAACAGACTGATGTGAAAACGAGCCATTTTATTGAAAATATGATTATTGTCACTGAGGGTTTAAATTCAGGCCAGCTGATCATCACTGCAGGTGTCAGCTACATACAGGAAGATATGCTGGTAAGACCAGTGATTAAGGAACGTGGTCTTTAAAGGATAACAGGTATGAACATCACAGAATTTACCATACGCAATAAGACCATAAGCTGGATGCTGATCCTGCTGTTGATTGGCGGTGGTATAGTTTCATTCTTCGATTTGGGGCGACTTGAGGATCCAGCCTTTGCCATCAAGAAGGCAATGATAATCACCCACTACCCCGGTGCATCTGCGCTGGAAGTTGAAGAGGAAGTCACACTTCCTATTGAAGATGCCATACAACAACTACCTTATATTGACAATATTACATCAAC
>DAOVUK010000164.1 GCA_030632625.1 Gammaproteobacteria bacterium | reverse complement strand
TGATCATATTATTAATCACAATATTATCCCGCAGATTTCAAATTATTTGCTGCAGAATCTCAGTCAGGAAAAAAATTATGACAGCCTGATGATTCATGTCAATGAGCAGGGTAGTTTTGAATATAATTTTGCATAATTAATCATAAAAAATTATTGAATAAAAAAATGAGAATACGGATTTGTTCTCAATGAGTAAAATATGGATATAGATAAACAAAACAAACAATCTCTGGAAGATTTTATTAATCTGACACGTGATTTGGCCAGTGAAAATGATATTAATAAATTACTGGGTGCAATAATAAAAGAAAGTATCAAAATAACCCAGGCCGAAGGGGGAAAAATTTATCTGCCTGATATTACAAAAAAATATTTTGATCTACAGCATGTTTGTCTGCCGGGAAATTCTTCTGTTAAAGACTCATTACAAGTTGAAGACTCTTTACAAGTTCAAGACTCTTTACAAGTTCAAGACTCTTTACAAGTTCAAGACTCTTTACAGATTAAAGAAGTTGATTTCAGATCACCACTGCAAACTGAAAGATATAAGATCTCAAGAGTTCATCTTCAGGAAAAAGGGGTTATTAATAGTCATAACTATCTTGTTTATTCAGCAATTACCGGCAGTTTGTTGGAACTGCATAGAGAGCAGAATTTTTCATCCTATCAGGTTCAACATTTATATGAATATGATCGCGCATTTTCCTGTAAAACTGATTCTGTTCTGGTGATGTCTCTTTGTGATCATGATGGCACAACAATTGGCTTACTTGAACTTTATAATTATTCATCACAATTAGACCATAAACTTTTAAGTGCATTTTTATCCTTATCGGCTGTACTCATTAATAATACCAATCTTGTCTCACGCAATAATCATTTAATACAAATTCTTGATGAAAGTAATCAGGCGTTAGAAAATGAAAATTTACGCCTTAAACAGTCCATAGAAAAGAAGCATGATTACGCTATTATTGGTAAAAGTGATGCAATGCTAGCCATCTTTGCTTTACTTGATAAAGTGGTCGACTCTAATGTGACTATTTTACTCAGAGGTGAAACAGGTACAGGTAAGGAAGTCTTTGCTAAAGCAATTCATAAAAAAAGCCTGAGAAACAATCAGTCTCTCATTAGTCAAAATTGTGCAGCACTACCAGAAGAATTGTTGGAAAGTGAATTGTTTGGCTATAAAAAAGGTGCTTTTACTGGTGCCGTTCAGGATAAACCGGGTCTTTTTGACCAGGCAGATCGCGGCACATTATTTCTTGATGAAATTGGCGATATGCCCATTAATTTACAGGCAAAAGTATTACGTGCTATTCAGGAACAGGAAATCAGACCGCTTGGTGCCAGCTGCAGCCATAAGGTAGATGTGCGTCTGATAGCTGCAACTCACTGTGATTTGGAAGAAAAAATTGCCAGAGGTGAATTTCGTCAGGATCTCTTTTATCGATTAAATATATTTCCAGTTACTATTCCCCGATTGTGTGATCGCGGTAATGATGTGCTTCTTCTTATTAATTATTTTATTGATTACTATTGTCAGACCTATCAGCGAAGTATAAAAAACATATCACCGAATGTCATTGATCTTTTGACTCGTTACCACTATCCGGGTAATGTCAGAGAATTACAAAACATTATGGAACGCTCCATTTTACTTTGTGATGATAATGGCATTTTACTTGAGGAGCATTTACCTGCTGAAGTCGTTGATACAGCAGGACATGATTATCAGCACCTGACAAATACTAAAAAAAGTGATAATAATATTTATCTATTTCCTCTTAATTCATTGAAAAGTGCTGTTCAGGAATATGAAGCTAAACTGATAAAAAACAATTTAAGAGCTAATGACTGGAATCAGACTTTGACGGCCAGGATACTAAAATTGCCCAGAAGAACTCTGGTTGAAAAAATATCTCGTTTAAACATTGTTATACCAAAATAAGTTTAAAATATCTGTTCAATAATGTTATAATTATTTTGAAATTTAACATATGGATATGATGTTTTAGAATGTTAATTGTTTACAATTAATTTATCTTAACAAAGACAATCAGCATGCTCTTGATTGCGCATGTTGTGTTTCAGGCAAGTGCTGTGTGCGGTAACATGGAAGTTTATAATGAATTTACTACTTGAAATAATCAGTCATCAGCGATATATGATGACTGAGGAACAATCTCAATTTATCTTCAAAGCGGCTGGCGGTACGATTGGCAGAAAGCAGAATAATGACTGGCTTATAGATGATCCCGAACGTCTGATTTCCGCTCAGCATGCGTCAATTTATTTTGACAATAATCAGTTTTTTATTCTGGATACCAGTACCAATGGTCTGTTTGTCAATAAAAATCAACATGCTTTAGGCGATCAGAGTCACACTATTGTTAATGGTGACATATTTTTACTGGGTCAGTATTCATTACAGGCAACATTAATCGCCACCCAGTCTAAAGCCGTCTTTTCAGCAAGTAGTTCACACGCCTTCTTACATGAACACGAATATGAACACGAACTTCTATCCGGTCATTCTGCAGCAATGGCGATTAACAGCAATGCAGCATATGATTCCGCTGTATCCATATTACCACATGAGCTGTCGCAAAATTTAAATCAGTCGCTGGATCCTCTTAGTTGTTTTAACGACAGTTTAATTCCAGGTCGTCTTGCTGATCAGGATATACTTGCTGAATCTGCTGCAGTTAACTCAGTACTCGATCCTGTTCCATCAACACAGTCATACTTTGACTTGCCTAATGCCATTCCTGAAAACTGGTTACATAATCAACCCAAACAACAGGAAATACCTACTAAAATTATTGATCGAGAAAATACACAGGAAAATATTGTCGGTAATTTTGAGGATTTTAAAAAAGACTTTAATGTACATTCATTGAATCAGGATTTTATTGAAAATAAAGCGACAACAAATGATGCAGCCATTGTATCTATAGGTGCAGAAGATAGAGAAGTGTCCCGGGAGACACTTTATACAAAAGGCAAAGAACAAGCATTGACCCCTGCAGACTCTGGTTCTAATAAAACAGCAGAAACAGTTGCATCGAATAACATACATATGGAAGCAATCAATGTATTATTTGAGACTCTCGGCATTAATCCGGCTGATATAAATTCTGAACAATTACCTGAATTAACAAAAAAGATTGCTCTCATAAGCAGGAATTCTATGTCTGGAATCATGAAATCCATGATTTCCCGTGCACATCTGAAAAATGAGTTTCGATTGTCTATGACAACCATTAAAGCTCAGGAAAATAACCCGCTTAAATTCTGTATTAATTATGAACAATTAGTACATTACATGCTGTTAAATCCAATATCAGGCTACCTTGATGCTGAGCAGGCTGTTAAGCAATCATTCACAGAACTACAGGAACATCAGGTGGGTGTAGTGGCTGGTATGAAATCAGCTCTAAAATATATGCTTGATCAATTGTCACCAGAAAAAATTGCTCACAAAGTTGATCAGGCAAAATTAAAAGCTTTGCTTCCTGGCAGTAAGAAGTCTCGATACTGGGATGCTTATAATGATTTATATAATGATATTGATGAACAGGATGATGTGTTTGATACACTTTTTGGTAATGAGTTTTGCAAAGCCTATGAGCGCCAGATTGAAAACATTCGTCAGGCCAGAAAATAATTTTTTTATACCAACCTTCTAACAAAATAACAAAACTATAACAAAAGGAATTGTTATGTCACCAGCAAAAAATATCAATAAACTCGTCTTCAGTTGTCTTTTTATCCTGATTGCTGTGCTGCTTGTCTCATGTACAACAAGCAGCGTATTGCGTGAAGCTTTAGATCCTAAAAATCTATTATCAACCAAAACTAAACTGGATTTAAATATTCATTCCAGCCATGACCTTAATCCCGATCAAAATGGACGTCCATCACCTGTTGTTGTTCGCTTATATTCATTAGTTTCACCAGCGATTTTTGAAAATTCAGATTTTGTTGCCCTTTACCGGAATGATCAGCAGATACTGGGTTCTGATTTTATTAGAAGAGAAGAAAAGAATTTCCAGCCGGATGAAAAGTTTGAAGCCTTACTGGAGTTTAATGAAAGAGCGAATTTTATTGGCATCATGGTTGCTTATCAGGATATTGAACAGTCAAAATGGCGTCTGGTTTTACCATTGGAAAGAGGCGAACATAACTATTTATCAATCACATTAACCGCTAATAGTGTTTTGTTAAACCAGCCTGATTGAACATGATTTTAATAAGGAAGATATAATATGTTTAATAGAAAAGTCATTTGGTCTGAAGGTATGTTTTTGAGACCTCAGCATTTTCAACAACATGATCGGTATTTGTCTGATCAAATTAAAAAATCGGTGCGCTTCTATAACAGCTATGCATGGGGAATAAAAAAACTCTCAATTGATGAACAGCATTTAGGGCTTGGCAAGATTGTCATCAATCTATGTGAAGGTGTTATGCCGGATGGTACTGTTTTTTCTGTGCACAATACTGATAAATTACCCCTTATTCTGGATATTTCAGAGCAAATAAAAGATGAAGTGGTTTATCTTGTTCTTCCAGTGGTATCTGAAGGCACACCAGAAGCCAAAAAAAAATCTTCCAGTGATAGCAACAATATACGTTTCCTTGTTGAAGAACATGATGTGCGTGATAATAATGTGGGTAACGACTCAGTCGCCCGTGTTGATTTAGGTAGTCTCCAGTTCAAAGTGCAAACCGGAAATGAATTAAAGGGTGAATTTATTGCTTTAAGCCTGTGTCGAATTATTGAATCAAGAGCAGATAAAAGTATTATTCTTGATGATGATTTTATTCCAGCCACTTTAAATTGCTCTGCATCTGTCAATATTAATAATTATCATAAAGAAGTTATTAGTCTGTTATCTCACCGATCTGAATCAGTTGCAGGGCGTATTACTGCTTCTGGAAAGGGAGGTACCTCAGATATTACTGATTTTTTATTATTACAGCTAGTGAATAAAAATGAAGCTTTGTTCAGACACCTGCTTAATAAAGAAATATTACATCCTGAAGACTTATTTCAATATTTAACGACACTTTATGGTGAGCTTTCAACCTTCACCATCGCTTCCAGACGAGCAGAATTTTCTGTGCTTTATGAACATGAAAATCTGACGGATTGTTATACAAAAATTATGTCTGGAATCCGTCAATCTCTCAGTATGGTTCTTGAACAAAATGCGATTCAGATACCACTTCAGGATAGAAATTATGGTATCAGTGTGGCGACAATCAATGATAAGAATCTTCTTAAGACAGCACATTTTATCATCGCCGTTAAAGCAAGTGTAGCCAGTGAAGTAATAAGAAATAGTTTTCCAACTCAGATCAAAATTGGTCCGGTTGAACACATACGTGATTTAGTTAACTTACAATTGCCTGGTGTTAAGCTTAATGTGTTACCCATTGCACCACGTCAAATCCCATATCATTCCGGCTTCACTTATTTTCAATTAGATTGCCAATCTGAGACATGGACACAACTGGCTGATTCAGGTGGTTTTGCATTACATGTAGGTGGTAATTTCCCGGATTTAGAAATGGAATTCTGGGCAATCAAAGAATAAATAATATTTAACTAGTGTCCATCCGTAAATTGACACTTTCAGGCGAATGAATTCGCCCCTACAGAGAGGATACTATAATTATTAACAACTTATAATGTTTGTAATTGTAGGGGCGAATTCATTCGCCTTATTTATGGATGAACACTAACTATGGAAAATAATTATTATGGATGATAAAACTGTTATTCGTTTTCCAAACGATAATACCGTGATTAGACCCAGACCGGGTGGAAAACGACAGCCAATTTCAAATGACAAAACTCAAATAAACTTCAGGAATAACCGTTCGGACTCATCTCAGGCATCGACAGATAAGCCTGTTATGAAAACAATTCATGCCAACTCATCCAGAAATGTTATGGCTGATTATCGTTCAATGGCAGTTGCGGAAAATTCTGATCAATATCAACGTGAGATTTTAGCGCATAACGGTTTGAATGAACTAGTCCACTGTGCTTCAACATTATTGTCACTTATGATCAAATTATCTCATTCTGTCATGCATAATGATGTCTCGCAGCTTAAATATAAATTACAGGACGAGATCAAACACTATGAGATCAATGCGGCGCGTGCCGGCATAGCGAATGATAAAATTCTTCAGGCTCGTTATGTTATCTGTACCGCATTAGATGAAATTGTTGCCAGTACGCCATGGGGACAGGAAGGTGACTGGAGTCAGCAAAGTCTTCTGAGTCTTTTTCATGGAGAAACCTGGGGCGGCGAAAAATTTTATTTACTGCTTGAACGACTTCTAAAAGAACCGCTTAAAAATCTTGATATTCTGGAATTGATGTATATTTGTATCAGCCTTGGATTTCAGGGTAAATATCGGGTTATAGATAATGGTCATGAACAAGTTGAACAATTAAGAGAAGATCTTTACCGGCAGTTACGCAGTCTGCGACAGGATTTTAACAAAGAACTTTCCAGTCGCTGGCGGGGTGTTTCTGATCGCCGTGGTGCATTAATACGCTATGTACCATTATGGGTGGTGGGTGCTTTGTCAGGTGTTATTTTACTGGCTATGTTTTCAAGTTTTACTTATATGCTGGATCAATCTTCCACACCCGTCATAAATGAAATAATAAAGCTGGGTCCTGATACCCTGCAGACTGAGAAAGCCGACTCCTTACTGCAGCGAACTGAAGATTTTTCGGGCAAAGAGGACTCAAACACTGAGCGATTAGTCAGGCCACCTCAAAGAACACCCCAAAAAACAACACAGTCATCTGATACAAGTTCAACTAAAGTTAGCAATCACAATACCTTTGTCAGCCAATCACTCAGTTTAAGATTGCACATATTTTGGAGAGCTGTATGACGGCTATAAAAACAATTTTGATGAAAAAATGGCTAATTACTCTTC
>DAOVUK010000260.1 GCA_030632625.1 Gammaproteobacteria bacterium | reverse complement strand
TCCTGATGACAACTCTGATATAAAACAAGCTGATGGCTCTGATATAACACAAGCTGATGGCTCTGATATAAAACAAGCTGATGGCTCTGATATAACACAAGCTGATGGCTTTGATATAAAACAAGCTGATGGCTCTGATGCAATGCAAGCGGAAGACACTGATACAGTACAAGCGGAAGATGCTGATACAGCTCAAACCGAAGATACTGATACAGCTCAAACCGAAGATGCTGATACTGAACAAGCCGAAGATGCTGACACTGCACAAGACCAGGATGCTGATGCCAATAAACCTGAAACAAATCAATTTAACAGCGACATTGAAGACACCAGCATAAAAAAATCTCTTTTTGACAGTTCAAGCCTGTCTATTCCCAGTTTTGATATTAAAGAAAAAATGGAGCGTATTACTGCCTCATTATCAGCAGCAACCGCAGAATTAAAAAATGCCAGAAAATCAACTACTCCTTATGACTCATCACGCCTTTCCCAAAAGTCATCAGACTCTGAAGAATCATTAAATATTAATGAATCAGCAGTAGAACCTGAAGAGTCATTAAATATTGATGAATCAGCAGTAGAACCTGAAGAATCATTAAATATTGATGAAGCAACAGTAGATTCAGAAAAACCATTAAGCATCGATGAACAATCAGCAGAATTTGAAGATGAACTTGAAATTGTCAATTTTGAAGCTCATCAACCGGATGAAGTATCATCAATAACCGAATACAATCCCCGCAGCGTTGATGAGGGCGATATTGATATTCTTAATAGCCTTATGGATGATACTGAGCAAAATGCTTCAAACAATGAGCTTCTGGATGAACTGGATGATATAAATAAAACACTTTCACAGAGCAGTAATTCTTTAGATGATGAATATTCTGGTCTTGAAGATGATTTTGACGATTTAGACAGCGGTGATGATCTATTGGCTGAATTGGAACAGCTTGAAAGTAGTTTCCTCGATAATGCTCAAACTACTAGCAGCTCTGCTGTTGATGACTCTTTGCTGGCTGACGGCTCTTTACAAGCTGATGGCTCCTTACCTGCTGATGGCTCCTTACCTGCTGATGGCTCCTTACCTGCTGATGGCTCCTTACCTGCTGACGGCTCCTTACCTGCTGACGGCTCCTTACCTGCTGGCTCCTTACCTGCTGGCTCCTTACGTGCTGGCTCCTTACCTGCTGATGGCTCTTTGCTTGCTGAAGGCTCTTTACTCGCTGATGGCTCCTTTTCCGCGCCTGACTCAGGAACTGGCGTTTTTTCCAGTGATGATGAATCAATGCTTGAAGAAGACCAGGAGTTCTCATCAAAAACACCAGCTGAAAACCTTCAGGAAGAAGTTGCTCCTTCATTTCTCACTCAGAGCGATTCCTCCAGCGGCAGTCCGGCAGCCATGCTGGGCTGGTTAGCAGGTACAATTGCTCTTTTGCTGCTGCTTGGCGTCCAGTATTTACATGTTAACAGCACTCAATTTGCCCAGGATCCGAGTATCAGACCTATTCTGGAAACTCTATGCCCTATAACAAACTGTGCATTGCCGCTAACAAAAACACCTCGAAAGATTGTCACTGTCAGTCATGATGTACGTTCACACCCCAAGGTAAATAATGCCCTGGAGATCCGCTTAGTCTTCAAAAACAAAGCAAACTATACCCAGGGATACCCAATACTGGAAATCACTTTTTCGAACCCTTTGGGTGAAGTCATTGCCCGTAGAAAATTTTCACCTGAAGAATATCTGACTGGCGGCATTCAGTATGCTCTTGGTTTGAAAACCAATCAAAGCCAGGAAATAAATCTCAAAATTGTTGATCCTGACCCTGGCGCATTACTCAGTTTTCAATTTAATTATCTATAATCCTGGAAAAATCAGTTAAACCTATTACGAACGTCCAATGCACTGATCATTCCAGGATAATCATGGCGATTAAACATCGTCAAAAAGTGATTAATAACTGCCTGAATCAAAAAATACAATAAACACTGATTTATGAACCCTCACTTATGAAAATTGGTTCCTGGCAATTTTACGCCCCGCAAACATCAAAACCACTTCCTTCAGCAATGCCGCCGGTCTTTTTAGCGCCAATGGCAGGCATTTCGGATCGACCATTTCGACAATTATGTCGTCAACTGGGTGCTGCACAGGTCACATCCGAAATGGTCACATCCAAACCTGAACTTTTAAATTCTCTTAAAACCCGTACCCGCCTGGATCATAAGGGCGAAGCTGCACCAATAGCCGTACAAATCTTAGGTACTGAAGCACAGCAAATGGCACAGGCAGCTCAATTTAATGTGCAAAATGGTGCCGATATTATTGATATCAATATGGGTTGCCCGGCAAAAAAAGTCTGCCATGTTTCTGCTGGCTCTGCCCTGTTAAAAAATGAATCACTGGTCGGTGATATTTTATCTTCTGTGGTTCAGTCAGTTTCTGTTCCCGTGACCTTAAAAATTCGAACCGGCTGGGATAAGAATAATAAAAATGCACTCAGCATTGCCAGAATTGCTGAAGCAAGCGGCATTCAGGCACTCACCATTCATGGCCGAACACGCGCCTGTGCCTATCGCGGCGAGGCCGAATATGACACGATAAAAGCCGTGAAACAACAAGTTAGTATACCCATCATTGCAAATGGTGATATAAACAGTGCAGAAAAGGCCCGATATGTATTAGAATATACCGGCGCTGATGCAATAATGATTGGTCGTGCAGCTGTTCAGTCACCCTGGATATTTGCAGACATTAATCACTTTTTAGCTACCGGGCAACATTTACCAGAACCTTCATTAGCAGCAAAAAGCAAAATAATTCTGGGTTTACTGGATGATTTATATTCATTTTATGGTAAGTCACACGGTGTCAGAATTGCCAGAAAGCACCTTGCCTCAATAATAAAACCATTGCCGGGAGGCGCACAATTCTGGAAAAAAATAAATCAAATCGATAATGCTCATCAGCAATTTATAATGACAGAATTTTTTTTAAAAGACAGATCTTAAAGATAAGTTTTAGAGCCATTTTTTTTGAGTTTTTCCTGATATTCGTCAACTAAAGCACACTTATTTAGAACAAAAGTAAATTAATAGCAAACCGGCATCAATTTACAGAAAAGTCTTACAAATTTTTTTTTAATTAAGCCTATAATGTCTGTTACTATGTAATAATAACAAATATTCACCGATAATTATTTTAGGTTAAAGTCCATGCCCATAGTGCACGATGTTCTTAGCAATATTAATGAAATAGAACCACCTGAATCCTTTGAGTCAAACAATACTGGTGCAACAGATAACGCGATACTGCGTGATTGTGTACGCTCAGTACTCACTAATTACATTAACGATTTAGATGGGCATACAGTGGATGATCTGTACCAGCTGGTTCTGGCTGAAGTAGAAGCACCTCTACTTGAAACCATACTGGGGCATACCAATGGCAACCAAAGTAAAGCAGCTCAAATGCTGGGTATTAATCGCGGTACATTACGAAAAAAACTAAAGCAATACAATATTAATGACTGACTCTTTGAAACATAAGCTGACACATCAAATTTTTGATGCTGCCTTTTTCAAGAGTTCAATACCTGCCTCTGTATAACTTTAAGCTCATAATCCTAGAAAAATTAATTGTACTCAATGCTGATAACAATTATTCTGCTACTAATCCCTTTTATATAAAAAGTCACAATAACTAATTTTGGAGTACCCTGAATGGCCACAATTAAAACAGCTCTTATCAGTGTTTCAGACAAAGACAATATTGTCGAGTTTGCTCAAGCATTATCAGCGATGCAGGTTAATATCTTATCAACTGGCGGCACTGCCAGATTGCTGCAGGACAATGACATCCCTGTCACCGAAGTATCCGATTACACCGGCTTCCCGGAAATGATGGCTGGCAGAGTGAAAACGCTGCACCCTAAAGTGCATGGCGGAATTCTGGGCAGACGCGGTATCGACGATGAAGTGATGCAGGAACATGGTATCGACGCCATTGATATGGTCGTGGTTAATCTCTATCCATTTGAAGCCACTATTGCCAATCCTGACTGCGATCTGGAGACTGCCATTGAGAATATCGATATTGGCGGGCCGACGATGGTAAGGGCAGCAGCAAAAAACCATGACAGCGTTGCCATTGTCGTCAATCCGAATGATTATGATAATATCATTGCAGAAATGAGTTCCTCACAGGGGCAGCTCGCCAAAGAAACACTTTTTAAACTCGCGGTCAGAGCATTTGAACATACGGCTAAATATGATGGTCATATTGCTAATTATCTGGGTACGATCAATGTTGAAGATAAAAGCAAATCAATATTCCCGCAAACCTTCAGCCTGCAGTTTGATAAATCACAGCAAATGCGCTACGGTGAAAATCCACATCAAAATGCGGCATTTTATGTTGAATCGGCTCCCCAGGATGCTTGTATTGCCACTGCTGCTCAACTTCAGGGTAAAGAGCTTTCTTACAATAATATCGGTGATACCGATGCCGCACTGGAATGTGTCAAACAATTCAGTGAAGCACCTGCCTGTGTTATTGTCAAACATGCTAACCCCTGTGGTGTTGCCCTTGGCAGTAATCAGTTAGAGGCCTATGACAGAGCATTCCAGACCGATCCGACCTCAGCCTTTGGTGGTATTATTGCTTTCAACCAGTCACTTTCTGCTGAAACAGCTAAAGCCATTATCGATCGTCAATTTGTCGAAGTGATCATTGCTCCGCAAGTGGATGAAGAAGCCAGAGAAATTCTTGCTGAAAAGAAAAATGTCCGGGTATTATCCTGTGGTCAGTGGGCTGATGTGCCGACTCAAACCTGGGATTATAAACGTGTTAATGGTGGCCTGCTGGTTCAGGAACGTGATCTGGGAATGATCACTGAAAGTGATCTGAAAGTGGTAACAAAAATAGTACCCACTGCGGAACAGATGCTGGATCTTATCTTTACCTGGAAAGTGGCCAAATTTGTCAAATCAAATGCCATTGTTTACGCTAAAGACAGACAAACCATCGGTGTTGGTGCGGGTCAAATGAGTCGAGTCTACTCGGCAAAAGTTGCTGGAATTAAAGCGGCTGATGAAAATCTGGTGGTTCCAGGTTCAGTAATGGCTTCCGATGCATTTTTCCCCTTCCGCGATGGCCTGGATGCTGCTGCAGAGGCGGGTATTACTGCTGTTATCCAGCCCGGCGGCTCTATGCGTGATCAGGAAGTCATTGATGCGGCCGATGAGCACGGTATTGCCATGGTCTTCACCGGCATGCGTCATTTCCGTCACTAAATAAGGTTCTTCACAGAAATGTGTACTTATTAAAATAACTGCTTCACTACCTTAGCGGCAATTTTGATAAAGAAAAAAGAATGGGGTGGCGCTCGAAAGTGGTGCTTACATTCAGAAGTTGGTGAGGGGTAGTTCACCTTGCCGGGGACGCGC
>DAOVUK010000514.1 GCA_030632625.1 Gammaproteobacteria bacterium | reverse complement strand
GGATGGGCTTGAAGCGTCCCCCGAAAGGCTAACCAGTCCATCGAATCATCCGTTTTCGCCTCAAGGCGCCTACTGTTGGCAGCACCACATTTCGAGCACCACCCCATTCTTTTCAAATCGCCGCTTCGCTAGTAAACCAACAAAAGTACGCAAAAATGTGAACCAACCTTCTTGCGTTCTGGTGTAAGTAATACGGATCAGGCAAGCTGCAGCTGCGCCAAAGACGCAAATGCATTTTCTCCACTTATTTCCGGAATAATGGTCAATTCCAGTACCGTGACGGCCGGGAGGTCAACGCGGTAGTCTTCGAGCTCACAACTGGCATCCTGCTGACTGAAATTCCACTGCTGCCGCACTATTTCCCGAAACGACTGTCCGCCATCCGCAGACCAGTTCAACACAAACTCCTGGGTGCGCTCTGTATGGGACTCCACAAATTCCAGCCTGATCCGCCGCAATTGTTGAGGATGAGTGAAGAGCAGCCGAATGATCTGTTTTCCAGACTCTGCAGCTCGCCACCCTGAAGCCTGACCGGGCAATAATGCAAACTCTATAGGATAAGCAGCTTCCTCTGAGCTAATTTCCACCTCTGTAAGTTTCTCCAGATCCAGCCAGTCATCCTGAACAGGAGACGTGCTTTCCTGTTGAACCGGGGAGATGATTCGTTTGCGCATGATGATGCCTCCTGATTTCGAACACTACTCAATTTGATAATTTCAACCGGCCTTTAAACAGTCAGAGCGCCACAAGCAGTCATCCTGAGCACAGGATTTCACTACAGATGTTGCATAACACTCATCGTTATTTTCTTCTTTTTGTATCAGATGAATTAACTTTGTTTTGTTCAGTTTGCCCGGTTTTAGACCCAGTCTTTTAACCATGATCTGTATATCTTTAACTTTCATAATATGATTCTCTTAATTTTTTATCGAATTGAATATTATACAGACTTTATTGATTAAAAAAATGATAAGTATCACAGCAATACACGGGCAATTGTAGTTTTTTCACTAAAACCATTAATTTGCAGTAGTCAGAAATTTATACTGCTCAGCTTCATCTAACGGGTTGTTCTTTGTAAACGGATATCAATAGGCTGATTAATGTCCAGATGTACATCTCTTTGCGGGAAGGCTATTGAAATACCCGCTGCATTAAATTTTTCATTGATTGCTTCATTAATCTCACTGGTGATTTTCAAGCGAAAATCCACCTCAGGAATAAAGCAGCGCAGCTGCAGATCCAGAGTATTATCGCCAAAATTAAAAAATAATACCTGCGGCACAGGGTCTTCCATTACCCGTTCATTTTCCTCAGCAGCCTCCAGCAATAACTCTCGTGCTCTGGGAATATCACTGCCATAAGCAACCCCCACAGGAATAATTAAACGGGCAGTCGGATCGGATAGTGACCAGTTTAACAGCTGCTCGGTTATAAACTCTTTATTGGGCACCAGCAATTCTTTTCTATCTCTGGTCAGGATTGTTGTTGCCCGAATTTGTATTCGACTGACAACACCTTCATTATCACCCACGGAGACATAATCACCGACGCGAATGGGGCGCTCAAAGAGTATAATGATACCACTGATAAAATTAGCAACAATTTCCTGCAGGCCAAAACCAATTCCCACACTTAAAGCCGCAAGCAGCCATTGAAATCTAGCCCAGTCAGCCCCAAGAATATTAAAGATACTAAAAAAACCAATACCAATAATCGTATAATTAATTAAAGTCGTAATGGTATATCGGTTACCTGAGCCCATTGAGGTATTTTGTATTAATAAAATCTCAATAATAGCCGGCAGACGTTTACCACCGCTTATCGCAACAACAGCAATCAGGATAGCCAGAGCCAAATCACCTAAAGTCACAGGTAATATTTTTTCCCCACCATCAATGATACCGGTATGATGCCAGAGCACTACCTGTTCAAAAATACCCAGAGCCGGCATTAGATTAATCCAGATGGCCATAAGCCCTGAAATACCTGAGATAAACAGCACCATATTAAGTAACTGATTAGAATCCTCACTCAGTGACAGCATATCAATTTCAGGTTCTTCTATGTCAAGAAGGTGATCTCTATCTTCTAAGTCACTCTCTTCCTGAACTGCATCCTCCTGTCTGCTTCTTTGTTCCTGTGCCAGTTTGTGTTTTTCATAGGCTACTTTCAGTGCATATCGACGTCGGGTCAGCAATAACCAGCGTAT
>DAOVUK010000505.1 GCA_030632625.1 Gammaproteobacteria bacterium | reverse complement strand
GTACAAACTTACCAACCCTATAAAATATGAATGCACTTGAAATTAAAAACCTGAGAAAAACCTATAAAAATGGTTTTGAAGCTTTAAAAGGCATTGATCTGCATATAAAGCAGGGTGATTTTTTTGCTCTGCTGGGCCCTAATGGTGCTGGAAAATCGACAATAATTGGTATTATCTGCTCTCTTATTAATAAATCGTCTGGTCATATTGCAATTCAGGGTTATGATTTAAACCAATCACCCCATGAGGCCAAACAAATCATTGGTGTGGTACCACAGGAATTTAATTTTAATGTTTTTGAACCTGTGGAAGAAATTCTGGTTAATCAGGCAGGTTATTATGGAGTCAGCCGCTCAGAAGCGTTTAAACGTGCCGAATTGCATTTAAAGCAATTGAATTTGTGGGATAAACGCCGTGAAATGGCTCGTGATCTTTCTGGCGGTATGAAGCGCCGTTTAATGATTGCCCGGTCACTCATGCACAACCCGAAAATATTGATCCTCGATGAACCCACAGCGGGTGTTGATATTGAAATAAGGCGCAGTATGTGGTCTTTTTTACAGAAGATTAATGAGCAGGGGACAACCATTATTCTGACCACACACTATCTTGAAGAAGCTGAACAGCTTTGCAAAAGTATTGCGATTATCGATCAGGGAGTCATTATAAAAAATTGCAGCATGATGGAATTACTCTCTGAACTGGACAGTGAATGCCTGGTACTCAATTTAAAAACAACGATTGAAACAACACCTTTTTTAGAGGGTTATTCCGTACATCTAAAAGATAAAATGACTCTGGAAGTTGAAATTAAAAAAAATGAAGGTATTAATTCGCTATTTAAATTGCTGACTAAAAATAATATTGAAGTGCTCAGTATGCGCAATAAAAGCAACCGTCTTGAACAACTTTTTTTGCGCCTGGTAGAGCCCTCAGCGGGATTAGAGCCTTCAGCTAAACCAGAGCCTTCAGCTAGACCAGAGCCATCAACGGAACCAGAAGAAGAGCCTTCAGCGCAACAACAAAAAAAGCCTTCAGCAAAGCTGAAAACAGAATCCTTAGCAAACAGGGATGCCTGAGTCATGTACCTGAAAGCAAATTTCACCGCCTATAAAACCATATTGATTAAAGAAATCTTACGTTTTTCCAGAATCTGGCTGCAGACAATCGTCCCTCCGGCCATCACCATGGGACTGTATTTCATCATCTTTGGTCAGCTTATCGGTTCTCAGCTGAACGATATTGATGGTTATAGTTATATGGATTATATCGTGCCCGGATTAATTATTATGTCGATCATAAGCAGTTCATATTCTAATGTCGTTTCCTCATTCTATGGTACAAAATTCCATCACCATATTGAAGAATTACTGGTCTCACCCATAGCCAATATCACCATTATTGCCGGTTACGTCTCTGGCGGGGTTGCTCGCGGTCTGATAGTAGGCGTCATTGTCACTCTTGTGTCTTTATTTTTTACCCAAATCTCGATTGACAGTTATGTCATTACTTTCTTAGTCGCCATACTAACCGCCGTCCTTTTCTCTCTTGCAGGCTTAATTAATGCCATTTTTGCCAATAGTTTTGATGATATTTCAATCGTGCCGACATTTATTTTAACACCACTTACTTATCTGGGCGGGGTATTTTATTCTATAGAAATGCTGCCGGAATTTTGGCAGAATGTATCATTAATAAATCCTGTACTCTATATGGTTAATGCTTTTCGAATGGGTATGCTTGGCGTGTCTGATGCCAGCTTAACAGTCGCTATCCTTATAATCGCTGGTTTTATACTCTTGTTAACATCCATTTGCCTATGGCTCCTGCATACAGGTACTGGTATTAAAAAATAAGTTGCCGCTAATGGAATTTTTTAACTCAATTGATTTTACTGAGATTATCAAACAAAGCCAATATACCGGACTGGTGGTTTTTTTAATTGCTTTTTTAGAGACACTCTTACTGGTAGGATTCTTTTTCCCCGGTTCCATGGCATTAGTCGCCATTGGCGGTTTGATTGCTACTGGACATCTTGATTTATGGCCGACATTATTCTGGGCATTTGCCGGTGCCGTAACCGGCGACAATTTAAGTTTCTGGATCGGCGTTTACTTTCAGGAACCATTACATAAATCAGAACTATATAAAAAACATCAGCACGCATTTGCTACTGGTGAACATTTTTTTCACCAGTATGGTATTTATAGTGTGGCACTGGGGCGCTTCATTGGCCCGATAAGAGCCGTAATTCCTGCCATTGCAGGCACTCTTGGTATGTCAGGGCGATTATTTTTTATTGTCAAGGTACTTTCTGCATTCATATGGGCACCCGCCTATATTCTACCG
>DAOVUK010000204.1 GCA_030632625.1 Gammaproteobacteria bacterium | reverse complement strand
GGTAAAAACAGCAGCTAACTAATTTTATTTGCTAGCCAGTTCTGAAACAGGCAGAAATAATATAATATTCCCCTGATTAAGTAATTTACAGTTAATGGAGATGAACGCTTAGATATGTGGTTAAAACTAATTTTTTTTAAAGAATTACAGTTTCTAATTTTCATGGTTATATAATATCAGGAATCATATGGGCTGCTTAGATCATTATTCATGTTCTGTTTAAACTCATCAAAAGATGTATTTTTACTACCAATCTGGATATTGTTCAGGAGTTTTTCCTTTTACCTCAATGATTCTCGGGTATTTTTTTCCTTTTTCTGGATTATGTGGTTTTTTTCTGCTTTTTGAAATTTTAAATAACCAACTATCACCATAATCAAATAAGTAAAATAATTTTCTATTCTTCTCAAGTGGGTATAGGCTTTCTAATGTTGTATCATATATTTTCTCATTTTCATCATCAAAATGAATTCGTTCACGACTTCTATATGTTCTTGAAATATAAAACTCATACATATGATCATTATCAAAATCTACTGTATCTTGAATGATATGATGAAGATCCTCAAGCGTGTTCAATGAATCAAGTTCAATGCTGGCACTCCAGTTTTCTTCTGCATACATGCCAAATAATAATTCAATTGTTACTGTCCAAATCATAGATATATTCTTTTGTGTTATTTAACTGTCATGTCTGTGGAGAAAAAAGCACATGCTGGTTATCTTGCCCTTGAAATTCTAACAGCATCTAAAATATCTTGTGTTGTTGCTTGGGTCTTTATTCCTGGAACATCAAAAGGCGATTTATCTTCTTTCTTTTTTGATATTAAGGAAAAAACAGCACCATCTTTTCTACGAATTTCTACCTCTTCATTTTGAGCAAGTAATAATAACTTTGAAAGATTTTGACGTGCTTCTGAGTATGTAAACACTTTCATTTTTTACTCCAATATCTCAATATTGAGTTCATTTGCAACCTGCTTCATGCGTTTATCAAAAGTGAGCAGGGGATATTTCAGTGATTTTGCACAATGCAAAAAATAGGCATCGTAGGCATAAATATTAAACTTAATTGCCAATTTAAGTGATTTTTGAACATCAATTGCAACAAGCCGAACGGGAATGATACGGGTTTTTTGTTCTGCTTGTAATGCCTCTTCTGGTTTGAGTTGTTTTCTTTTAACCATAGCTGACAATGCATTACCAATTTCATAAGGCAATATTTCTGGCGAAATAAGATCAATTCCAGATGTATTCTGAATAATGTGCTCTTTTTCTGGCTCATCTAAGGCTACTGCTAAGAAAATATTTGTATCTGCTATAATGTTCACACAGACAATTGTACAACTACTAATGTTTTTTTTCAATGATATTGGTGGGTGGATAATTTTTTTAGGATAATAGTTAATTACCTTTTTATAGGAGTTGAATCGGAGATTTATAATTACCGCTTTTTGCCATGGGGCCAGGGCTGTGGCTGGCGAATTCTTATCTCAGGCCGCAATGGGTGTCCTTTAATTTCGCTAATTGACCAAACCCATTGAAATTGTTAAAATCTTTGACTTTTCAATCTGCCAATATAAAGCCACCCCTATTTATTTAAGCTAAACATAGTGTAAGCCATATCAAATAATCAGGTTAACTGAGTAACTACGACTTAAGTTACTATCACCGTCAATTTCACAATCAGAGAACAACACATATGAGCAAGATCTTACAATTCCATCGCAGGCGGGAAGAATATGTTGATCTATTCAGTGAAACTCATCGCTTCAAGGTCTATACTGAACGCCATCTGGATCAGATTGCACAAATACAACGCCTGCCAGAAGAACAACGCTTCGCTATGCATGTGGTGGCCAAAGTATTACCGTTTCGGGTCAACCAATACGTCATCGATGAATTGATTGATTGGACCAATATCCCGGAAGATCCCATATTTCAACTGACTTTCCCACAGTCTGGCATGCTTGAAAAATCAGACTTCGATCATATGGCTGCCTTAGTGAAGTCTGGTGCTAGTAATACAGAGATAAAGCAGCTTGTTAAAACTATACGTGACAAACTAAATCCTCATCCTGCCGGACAGAATAATCTCAATGTCCCTATGTTAAACAATGAAAAACTGCCCGGAATACAGCATAAATATCGGGAAACGGTTCTGTTTTTTCCCAGTCAGGGACAAACCTGCCACAGTTATTGCACTTTCTGTTTCCGTTGGGCTCAGTTTATTGGTGATAAAGAGTTACGTATCTCAAGTAAAGAGACCAGCCAATTACATCAGTATTTGAGAAGGCATAAGGATGTTTCCGATCTGTTGATGACTGGTGGTGATCCCATGGTGATGAAGACCAAATATCTGAAAAATTATCTTGAGCCTTTGCTGGAAAAAGATTTCGAGCATATCCAGAATATTCGCATCGGCACCAAGGCCATTTCATTCTGGCCACAACGATTTGTTAGTGATGAAGATGCCGATGAACTGCTGGAGCTGTTCACGAAACTGGTAAAAGCTGGCAAACACGTGGCCATAATGACCCACTTTAATCACTGGCGTGAGATGGAAACCCCTATGGCAGTGGAAGCCATTCATCGTCTGCGAGCTACAGGTGCTGTACTGCGTAGTCAGTCCCCATTAATTAAAAACATTAATGATAACCCGGATGTTTGGGGCAAAATGTGGCGCATACAAACACGCCTGGGTATCATTCCCTACTATATGTTTATTGAGCGAGACACTGGTGCTAAGCACTATTTTGAAGTGCCATTGGCTCGCGCTTGGGAAATTTATCATGAAGCAATCAAACAGGTTTCAGGTCTGTCCCGTACTGTGCGAGGTCCATCCATGTCAGCTACACCGGGTAAAGTAGAAATCCAGGGGATTACAGAAATAGCTGGTGAAAAAGTATTTGTCTGCCGCTTTATTCAGGGTCGTAATCCTGACTGGGTGCAAAGACCTTTCTTTGCCAAGTTTGACAAAAATGCAACCTGGTTGCATGATCTGAAGCCAGCGTTTGGAAAAGAGAAGTTCTTTTTTGAAGAATAAAGGTGGCGATTGGAAATGGGTTAAAAATTACAGAATAATTACAGGACACCCATCTATTGGAATTAATTACCCACTCCAATATGTGGGTGTCTCCTAATTACTGTGTCAGACGCACTTTCTTATGCGGCATTGATAGTCTCACTGGCAAAGATTATAGCCACCGAAAACAATGGATTGCAGAACGACTGGCTCTGCTGGCAAAGACCTTTGCCATTGATGTCTGTGCCTACAGCCTGATGAGCAACCATATGCATACCGTTTTATTTATCAATGTCGAACAATCCAGAAACTGGACTGAGCAAGAGGTCATAAAACGCTGGGGATGTTTATTTACTCTACCTGTACTGGTTGAGCGCTATGAGACGGGGCAATGTGTTTCTGATGCAGAGCAGGACAAAGTCCGGGAAACCATTGATTTATTTCGGGAACGCTTAACCGATATCAGCTGATTTATGCGTTGCCTGAATGAGCCCATTGCCCGTAAAGCCAATGAAGAAGATAAGTGTACAGGCCGTTTCTGGGAAGGCCGCTTTAAAAGTCAGGCGCTTTTAAATGAACAGGCTCTCATTGCCTGTATGACTTATGTTGACCTCAACCCTATCCGGGCTGATATCTGTGATACCCTGGAAGCATCTGATTATACTTCAGTTAAACAACGAATTGAGCAAGTCTCACAGCAAGCACCTAAAATAAGCATTCCACTTTTCCCTTTTATTTCAGGCTCACAATCAAAAACAGGTATTCCATTTTCATTAAAGGATTACCTGGAGTTGACTGACTGGACAGGTCGAAGTGTTCGAATCGATAAACGTGGCTTTATTAAGGCCGATACACCCAAAATCTTACACAAACTGGGACTGGATGAACAAATCTGGATTGAAACGGTAGACAGTTTTTCAACAGCGTTTCATTCATTTGTCGGGCCGGAAGATAAATTAAAACTCTTATGCAAAAAGCAAAAAAAGAAGTGGTTACGAGGTATACATCTTTGCCGAAAACTGTTTCACACTAAGCCACCCAATCTTATAAGTATTTAATCAATATATTAATACGACAATATTCGATACAGATTTTCTGTAGATCCTCTCTTGCCCATAAATCAGCTTATTTGTTTCTTACTTCTGTTCATCTGTACAACACGATTTTTGTTTTTATTAAAAACATTCTATGCATGTATCTATGCGATAAATTGTTAATAAACTTATAACTTCTTGTTAATAAATAGTAAAATATGGTATTGTTATTTTTGTATCTATGTATTTATCTAACACTTGGAAAGTATTTGATGGCATTATCTATACGTGAATATTTGGAGCGGGGGCCAGCGACCTCAAAAGAAATACAAATTGTAACTGGATTAGGTCAAACAACTGTGTCTCGCCAATTGAGTCGTATGGGGGACTGTGTAATCAGGTTACAGAACAGAAGACCTCCTAACTATGTCTTAACCACCAATGCTTTTGGGGCTGATGATAAGCTTCCACTGTATATGATTGATACATATGGTAACAATACAATTGTGGCAAACTTGAGACCTTTGGCTCATGGTGGTTTCTTTGTTGAACAATTTACAGGTATGCCTGGTGTTTTGCTAGGTGAACAGGGTGATGGTTTATATGATGATTTACCATATTTTTTAAGTGACCTTGCACCACAAGGATTTATTGGTCGGCAGATTGCTGCTGAAATAGCTGCTCAGTCTGATGACTTTCCAACTGACCCAAGATATTGGAACGTAGATCATATTGGTCGATATTTAATATCTAATGGTGATGATTTGCCCGGGAACTTTAAGTTTGGTCAACAAGCACATTTGCGTGTTAGACGTAAGCCTGTTGCAGTTAACTCAGATGATTATCCTGTTCTTGCAGACAGGGTGATTAGTGGTGAAGTTCCGGGTTCATCAGCTGGTGGTGAACAACCTAAATTTACAGCATTTAGTGCGGAACGTTCGGCACATGTTATTGTGAAGTTTTCTCCAAAAGGTGACAGTGATGTTGCACGGAGATGGAGAGACATATTAATTACTGAGTTTTATGCTACTGAAGCAATACATGCGCAAGATTTTCCTGCAGCAGAAACCAGGCTAATTGAAGCTGATGATAGACTTTTTTTAGAATCGCAAAGGTTTGATAGATCGGGTGAGTATGGGCGTATGTCCATGATTTCGCTTCAATCAGTCGATGCAGAATTTATTGGGTTAGGAAGTGATTGGCCACAAGTATTGCAAGCTTTGTCTCAAAAAAGCCTGGTGAATGGACAGCATGTTTTTGATGGAACATTTCTCTGGGGATTTGGTCGTCTTATTAATAATACAGACATGCATTTAGGTAATTTAAGTTTGGCAATAGAAGGAAATGAATTTAGGTTATTACCGATATATGATATGTGTTCCATGGGCTTTGCTCCGAAGGGAGGGGAAGTTTTGCCTTATGACTTCACTCCTCCAGACCTGACAGCTTTAAGTGAGACAATGCGGCAGAGTATCATTAGCATGGCAAGGGATTTTTGGGATAGAGTCGCAAATGACGATAGAGTTTCAGAAGACTTTAAGGCTTTTTTGAGTAATGGAAACCCTCTTGATCAACTCAAACAATAAAGGCTTAATGATGGTAATTCTGTGATGAGGTTGTGAACATGGACATCTGTGAATGTGAACCTGGACACCCATTAATTCCGCAGTTTTAATAAATGGGTGTCCATAAGATCCGACAGTTTTCACTGCCTGTACTAATTGAGCAATATCAAAGTGGGCAATGTGATACACCGGTCCAGCAACGACAGGCGCAGCAGGTAATAGAGCAATGGCCGGAACGCCTGTCCGATTTAAGCTGGTTTATGCGCTGTTTAAATGAGCCCATAGCCCGGTAGGCAAATGCGGAAGATAAATGCACCGGCAGATTCTGGTGCTGGTTTTTGCGTCCTGCAAAACCAACATACATCACATCCCTGTGAATAAGGGGCGTTTTAAAAGTCAGGCGCTACTGAATGAGCAAGCCGTACTGGCCTGTATGGCCTATGTTGACTTAAATCCAGTCAGATCCGGGTTATGTGATTCACTGCCAGATTCGAAATTTACCTCTGCCCAGCAACGTATTGCAACCATTGAGCAGCAACCCGTTCAGACGGTAGTCAAACTGTCTGAATTTATTGGCAATAGATGGGTATCTTTGATTGATAACTGGTCACGGTTTCCAGCCAGATCGTTTCATCAATGCCCAGCTGGTGCAAAATTTTAGGTGTGGTTGCCGAT
>DAOVUK010000263.1 GCA_030632625.1 Gammaproteobacteria bacterium | reverse complement strand
GCTTTCTTTAAATTACTCTTTCGGCATCAATGGAAAATCATCCGTCTGGCGTATTAATAAGTCAACAATAGAATTGTTTGCAGGCAAAAACCTAAAGAAAACCACTCGGATATTCACTCTAAATAATTCTCAGGAGATTCAATTCAAACAAAAGAAAGAGCAGCTTGATTTGTTAACACTTGATTTATTAACATTTGATTTATTAACAACAGGCAAATTATTTTCGTCCCAAATCAATCAATTTAACTTTGACTGGCTTGCGCCTCTCATTAAAAAATACGCCGCACCTTATAAACTGTCCGGCCAGCTGGAAAAATTAAATTTTTCAATTTCATCAGCAGAAAATAGTAAAAGCAAGATCTCTGACACCGAAACCACTCAAAACATAAAGCCTGAAATCAAACAAAGAACTTATTTACTGGATATCAAACAATTAAGCCTGGGCCACCTCAAGAGTTATGAGAATGAAAAGTTATTATTTGATAATATAAATATTAACACTAAAATTCACGCTGATTTTTCAGCAGATAAACTGACCATCAACTACCCCGCTCTTTCCATAAAAAAGAATAAGGCATTACTCATTCATAATAGTGGAAAAATCATTATTAAAAATCCGGGTAGTGATCAAACCCAGCATCTGTCTATTCGCGGAAAACTTGATGGTCATTTACATCATATAATGAATTTAAGCATTGTTAATCACTATACAAAAAACAAAGCTAAACTCAATCAGCAGTCACTATTAGATGCACAATACAACTTAACAATTCAGGATAAAAAATTAACAGTCAATCGTTCTGAATTTAAAATTTTACATCCAGAAAATAATGGACAACTGGTCTTAACAACACATAAACCTGTCTCTCTTTCCCTGGAAAATAAACAACACAATTTTTCTCAAAATGGTCATCTGAGTTTTAAACTGATTAATTTTAATTTAAAACCCTATGAATCAATATTTCCTGAACTGCCAATTACATTTGCTCATGCCAATGGTCATTTTGACTTGATGCAAACAGCTGAAAAACAAAAAATAATTTTAAAACAGCCATTCAAGATCCATAATATTCACTTTAAAGAGAAACAAAAAAGTTTATTAAACCCCTTCGATGTCACACTTGATTTTGCTGCAACTCAGCATAAAAACATCACTCAGGGAGAAATCAAACAACTATCCATTACCTTTCTGAATAACAACAAGCTGTTAAACAATAAAAAAAGAATAACTGATAGCAATAAAGAAACAAATGCCTTTGATCTCAACACTAAATTTAAGCTGAATATGGATAAAGAAATTATTCTTTCTGAACTGGACGGCAGCCTGGACTTAGTCATCACTCAATGGCTTAAGCAGCCTGTTGCCATTCCTGAAAACACTCTGAGTCAGGGTACTCTAAGCAGCCGATTTTCACTGGATAAAAACAACCATATTGCTCACCAGTGGCTGATTAAAAACTTAGCGGCTGAAAATGGTGAACAACTGGTTGAATCAATATCAATCAACGGCACAGGTCAATTAAAAAGTCTGTCCAGTTTCAATCTGGAGTTACCCATTATTATGAAAAGTATTTCCGGTGAATCCAGCCTGATGCTTAAAACTCAGACAATACTACAGGGAGAAAACAAAAAAATAGCCATGAGTATTGATGGCAAAGAAGTTTTTCTTAATGATTTACTGAAATTACTGGCTGTAATCAATCCGCAATCGGAAATTTCACAACTTGAAGCCGAAGCAGAAACGAATACAGAATCTAAAACAGATGCCGAACAGACTATAAAAACATCTCAATCATTAGATAAAACGCCTGCACAGGAGCCCTTTTGGAAAAGTGGTTTTAACATATCAACTCAGTTAAAAATTGACACACTTTTTTACAGTGATTATATGTCATTCAACGATATTGTTGGTGAGTTAAATATGAATGGTGAAAAACTACACGCTCAGAATTTTAAAATAAAATTTCATGATAGCCCTATGATACTCGATGCCCTTTTTAACTTTGATAAAAACCAGAAGAAGCCTTATGACATTAAATTTAACACATCATTGGGTCATTTTAGAGTTGGAGAATTTTTAAAGGAACTCAATCCCAAACATGCTCCCAGAGCTGATGGTGTTTTTGATGTTGATATTAAAATTTATGGCAGCTTAAGCAATCTGACTCAATTTCGAAATGAATTGCTTTTTGACATGACCATTGAAGGTAAAAAGGGTGTTTATCATTTGATACCAGCACATGATGTTATGATGCGCTCAAGTGGTGCAGCCATGGCAGTTGTAGGTGAAGTCGTTTCTGTGCTGCCAACCGCAGGATTTGGTCTGGGCATTGTTAATCGGGTTATTCGCTTTGCCAAAGATATTGACTATGATTTTATTAAAATGCATTTAGTCCGGCAGGCTGATCTTAATACAACGATTGAAGAGTTTAAAATCATCAGTCCGGAATTACATTTATTAGCCACCGGAGGACTCACATTTGCTGAAGATACCCGGCTGTTTGATCAACCACTTGAAATGACAGCGCAAATCAATCTGGCTGGCGAAGGTGCCGCCATATTTTATGGTCTTGGTCTGCTTAATCAGGAGCAGGATGAGTATGGTTTCTGGAAAGGCCCTATTATTAACTTTTCAGGCACCTTGAATCACCAGCAAGATAACTTTAATGACATTATAAACAAAGCTAAAGCCGGTACTCTTGCCGGTGGAATAACTAACCCCTTTTCCGGGATCATTGGTAACTTCAAATATCGCTGGTTTGGTGACTCACCTGAATATAGTGAACTGAATAAACAGAAAACTGATACACAAAAGACAATAATGCCTTCCCGGCAACAGCCAGAGCAGCAATCCTCTGCTAAACCAACAGTTAAACCAGCCGCTAAACCAACATCACAAAACACTTCGTTTTTTGATGAAACATTTTAATAATTGAACTATTCACGCAAAGATCTGGATCAGGCTATACGCCGGGCAAATAGTTCTTTATGGATGGAATATTTTGGCTACAAAGATCCTATTTATAAAAGCGACCAGTATCGCGGCCATTCATCCGATTACAATTCACAGCCTTACCATAACTCTTATCAGAGATATCGACATTATTCAAAATAATAATGCCTGACCATTGTTTTAGCAGCTATTGCTGAAGGTAAGGGCCTTGGGAATAATAAATTTTCCAAGTTTTAATGCATCCCAGTATCATGCGCATTTTGTATCACAATGAATTGTTTATCCAGATTAATATAATGCTGTAAAACAATATTAACCTGTTCAGTCGTTACCGCTTTTATTCGACTCATATATTTCGCATCTTCTGACCAGGGGATACCAACCGACTCGGCCTGACCAATAATTTTTGCCTGAGTATACATGGAGTCTCTTTCAAATATTTCTGTCGCAATCATTTGATTTTTAACTTTTTGCAAAGTTTCCGGGCTAATCACTTCACTCCTTATCTGTTTAATTTCTGCAATTATGGCCTGTTCCAGTTGTTGAACTGAAGCATTGTTTGCCGGAGTTGCTTCAATAATAAACAAACTCTGTTTGCGGTTCATTGGCGAATAATGAACAAAAACTTCATGTGCCACCTGTCTGTCTCTAACCAATGCTTTAGTCAGACGTGAATGCAAACCACTATCAAGCCACCCTGCCAGGACATCTAGAGCATAAGCTTCCCAGGCTGGTTCTGATGTTTTAATTGACGGCACTTTAAACGCCAGTAAAATCATGGCTACTTTGGTCGTTTCAGGCATTATAAAACGTGTTACATTGTTTTTATCAAGAAGCGTTTTTCCAGCAACTTCGTTTTCACCTGCGGAAAACTGAGCAGATGAAATACTGGTTTTCCTGTCTATGCCGGCAAAATATTTCCGGGCTAAGGCAAAAACAGCTGAAGTTTTAACATCACCAACGATCACCAGTATTGCATTATCCGGTGTATAGTGATCTTTATGCCAATTTACCGCTTGAGGCAAAGTCAAAGCACCCACATCTGCCATTCGTCCGATGACTGGAAACTGATAGGCTTCATATTGAAATGCATAGCGATATAAGGCATTACTGGCTGGCAGATAAGGATCCCTGCTGATGCGGTCAGACCATTCTTCGCGTATCACATCTTTTTCGATATTAAAATCATTTATATTGACAGCCAGATGTTTCATACGCTCGGCTTCCACGGCAAAAGCGAGAGCCAGATGCTTTTTTCCCAGAATATGATAATAAAAAGTATGGTCCCTGCTGGTATAAGCATTTCCCTGAGTGCCGATGCTGTCCATTTTCCGGTACACAGCATCTAATGATGGATTTTTCATCCCCCGGTACATCAGATGTTCGAGCAAGTGTGAAATTCCCGTATAACCCTGCTGCTCATTGGCTGAGCCCACTTTATACCATATCTGGAAAACAGCGATGGGTGATCGCTGATCAGGCTTAACAATGATCTTTAAACCATTAGGCAAGACTAATTCCGATATGTCATCAGCAGCCAGTGTCATTGACGACATAAAACACAAACTGAGCAATAAATATTTCAAAGTAAACATCATTAAATTATAACTCAGTTCTTACTAATGAGCTGAATATGGAGCTCAATAAGTTTCATTATCTTAAAAAGTAGGTTAATATTCTATTCAATTTTTGAATCCGTTCAGAAACCATTCAGTTTCTTCAGTTTAAAATATCGAGCTTAAAAGGATGAAAAGCTTGAACCAGAAAAAAATCAATGCTTTATTCTTACATTAAATTATAAAAGGATCTCATATGTTTGCCATTCATAAAATAAACACTTTGTTTGTTATATTGCTCACTGCCAGTGCTATATTATTATCAAATCCTGTTTATGCAAAAGTCTGTAAAGGAATGTCTAATTCTGAATGCAGCGGATCTGCTTCCTGCAGCTGGATAAAAGGTTACAAAACCAAATCGGGAAGTAAAGTAAATGCCTATTGCCGCAATAAGGCATCTAAGAAAAACAATGAGGAAAAAGATAAAAACAAAAAATCCAGTTCTAAGAAATCTGACTCAGAGAAAAAAGATAAAAACAAAAAATCCAGTACCAAGAAATCTGACTCAGAGAAAAAAGATAAAAACAAAAAGTCCAGTTCTAAGAAATCTGACTCAGAGAAAAAAGATAAAAACAAAAAATCCAGTTCTAAGAAATCTGACTCAAAGAAAAAAGATAAAAACAAAAAATCCAGTACCAAGAAATCCGACTCAGAGAAAAAAGATAAAAAGAAATAAATTTTTTAGTAGTCTGCTTTAAATTTAAATGGTCATTATTTGACCCTTTTTCTTACAGAAAAATAAGTGGAATACAATCTCTATTCTAGAGCAACATAATCCAGGCCACCCATCATTTGTCACTGTGTAGGAAACAGAAAAGACATTGGGTTCGTGGCATCAATGCTTGTC
>DAOVUK010000531.1 GCA_030632625.1 Gammaproteobacteria bacterium | reverse complement strand
TGAAAATTTGTAGGCATGCACAGGTGGATAGTCTAATGATGGCATTCTGCTATCACGTGGCACAGCCACAGAAACTTCATGAGGAATTTGAGTGGTCATATCATGATAAGAAAGTGCTGAAATTAAACAAATCACTGCTTTAGGAAACCTAAGGCTAACAGTGACCAGATCAGGATAGCTAATTGGTGGAAGTTCCATCAGGCGATAAATCCCTCTGGAAACCTGCTCTAATACACCAGTATCTCTCATTTTATAAAGGCTGTAGCGAGATATTCCGTACTGGATAGCCTCACTCATACGGAGCTGGCCACCATACTGTCGAAATATCTCTTCTGGGGATATTTTTTTCTTAAAAACAGACATAATGTTACCAAATATTGATATATGGTAACAATATGTCTGTTTGGTAATAAAATCAAGTGATAAATAAAATTTGCAGCTTCTATTTCAGAGGCAATTTTTAATTAGTCGAGCAAAAAAAGAAAAAATTCAGAGCTAATAGATTATCGTACAATATGTTTGTCAATTTATTGTTCATTATCATATTCTTATTGGTCGGTACAAAAATATGCTATTAGTTTGGTAACTCTTCAGCGTGTTTAGATTTAAGAAGGGGGTGATGCGGCAGAAATCAAACAGCTGACAGTATAACAAACCATTGTATTACAGTGCTTGAGAAGAAAAAGTATTACAATCGCCCATAGTACCCTTGTTCAGCCCTGTTTTAAACCATCTGACTCGCTGCTCAGAACTGCCGTGAGTAAATGAATCCGGATTAACATAACCCTGAGATTGTTTCTGCAGCCGGTCATCGCCAATCGCACTGGCAGCCATCAGAGCTTCTTCAATGTCTCCCGTCTCCAGTATCTGGCGGGAACGATTTGCCTGGTTCGCCCAGATACCGGCATAACAATCAGCCTGCAATTCCAGCATGACTGAGAGCTGGTTAGCCTTCACCTTATTTGAACTTTGTTTGGCTTTATGGACTTTAGTAGAAGTGCCGAGTAAATTTTGCACATGATGACCAATTTCATGGGCAATAACATAAGCCTGAGCAAAATCACCGGGCGCTTTATAGCGGTCTTTCAGATCATCATAAAAGCTGAGGTCAATATACACTTTTTTATCGGCCGGACAGTAGAACGGCCCCATCTGTGCAGAACCGAAACCACAGGCGGATTTTACTTTGGTGCGAAATAATACTAACTTTGGTTCCTGATAGTGTTTCCCCTTCGCTTGAAAGAGTTGTTTCCAGGTATCTTCAGTATCAGCCAGAACCACAGAGATAAATTCCACCATCTCTTTTTCTGCAGCACTTTGTTTAAGCGGCTGATTAATGACCTGTGTTGTGTCATTGCTTAAAGAACCCACACCAAGAATTTGCGTCAGGTTACCGCTCAACAGACCATAGACTACAACACCAGCAACAGCAATGGCAGTCCCTTTGAAACCAAGAAAGAGATATATGACAGGGAGCAGTCAAAGCAGACCACCACGTGCGGAACTCCCGGCACTGGAAAGTCTGGTCCCCCGACGATCCTCTACATTTTGACTTTGTCGATTACCACGCCAGCGCACAAATTCAGACCTCGTATTAATATTATTCCAGGATTATGAGTATTGATAAGTAAGGAACGTTATACAACACC
>DAOVUK010000377.1 GCA_030632625.1 Gammaproteobacteria bacterium | reverse complement strand
GCAATACCATTTTCTGCCACTCGATGCATATCAGTTGTGCGTAACTGAACTTCAATCGGCACGCCAAAAGGACTGAATAAAATGGTATGCAATGACTGATAACCATTAACCTTTGGAATCGCAATGTAATCTTTGAATTTTCCGGGAACAGGTTTGTACAGAGCATGTACAGCACCTAATGCACGATAACAACTATCCACACTATCAACCACAATACGAAATGCATAAACATCATAAACTTCAGAAAAAGGCAGGTTTTTACTTTGCATTTTCCGGTAGATACTGTACAGATGTTTCTCCCTGCCCAGAACATCACATTCAATGCCCTCATGAGACAAACGATTTTCCAGAGCTTCCTGTATTTTCTGAACAATTGTTTTTCGATTACCCCGAACTTTCAGAATGGATTTCTTCAGGACACGATAACGCATGGGGTAATAGGCTTTAAAGCCCAGCTCTTCCAGCTCATTGCGCAGCACATTCATGCCGAGACGATTGGCAATCGGCGCATAAACTTCCAGAGTTTCAGCCGAAATACGCCGGGCTTTCTTGGGTTTCATAATGCCCAGGGTGCGCATATTATGCAGTCGATCAGCCAGTTTGATCAGAATAACCCGGATATCCTTGACCATGGCCAAAATCATTTTTCGAAAGCTTTCTGCTTTTGCTTCCTGTTTGTTATCAAAATGAATATGATTTAATTTAGTCAGACCATCAACAATTTCAGCCACTTCCTTGCCAAATTTTTTAGCAATCTGTTTTTTATGAGTTTTGGTATCTTCGATAACATCATGCAGAATGGCAGCAATCAGCGTTTTTTCATCCATGCGCATTTCAGCAAGGATTCGAGCAACTGCAATAGGATGATAGATATAAGGCTCACCTGTCATTCTTGTCTGCCCTTCATGGGCTTCAGCACCGAATAAATACGCATGGTAAACTGCACTAACCTGGTCTTCGTCCAGATAAGTATTCAACATTGCACAAAGATCACTGATTAGAAACAAGAGGAGGAGTCCCGGTCAGAATAACGGATGGACACTAATTAACAGCCTTGAGCCCGCAAACAGCCTTGAGCCCGCAAACAGCCTTGAGCCCGCAAACAGCCCTGAGCCCGCAAACAGCCCTGAGCCAAAGCCCAAAAGAATTTTACTCTTCGCCCGTTATCTCTTGACCAGCTTCTTCTACAGAAGTCAGGGAAATACCCATATGAGATGCGGCAGAAACTTCACTTAAAATTTCCGGCCCGATTTTACCTTCAGCAATTTCTCTCAGGGCTATCACTGTCGGCTTATCATTTTCATCATCGACCAGAGGTTCCTGACCATTGGCAATCTGGCGAGCACGCTTGGTCGCAACCATTACCAGTTCAAAACGATTTTCTACATTATCAAGACAATCTTCAACTGTCACTCGTGCCATTGGTGTTATACCCCTGAATCTTTAGCTTATACAAAATGGTTCATATAAGAGATGTTATTTATGCGTTAGAAAACCAGTTATTATACTAAAGCACTGATGTCTGTACAAGCAAAAATAATAGTGCAATTTACGCCAAAAGTGTATTAACCAGATGATGATGACGCCGGCATTGTGAGGTCTGACGTAGCCGAAAGGCATAAATCAGCGCTTTTAGTTCCCCAAGGGCATGTGAAAACTGGTCATTCACAATTAAATATTCAAATTCCTTATAATGAGACATTTGCTCAATGGCTTCATTCATGCGTTGCTCTATCACATCTTGTGAATCCTGGCCTCGTTCCTGCAAACGTGACAATAATTCACGTCGAGAGGGGGGCAGAATAAAGACGTTGGTACAACATTCAAATTGTTTCCTGACCTGCTGCGCACCCTGCCAGTCTATTTCCAGAATAACATCAACCCCGGCTTTTAATTTTTCTTTAATTTGTCTTTTGGAAGTACCATAATAATTGCCAAAAACTTCAGCGTATTCAATAAACTGATCGTCAGCAATCATTTTTCTGAACGTTTCCTGTTCCACATAATGATAATCCACACCTTCACGCTCTCCCGTACGTTTAGCACGGGTTGTATAAGAAACCGAAACCTCAATCAGATCGACTTCTTCCAGCAATGCTTTAACCAGACTGGTTTTGCCTGCACCCGAAGGTGCGCTGATAATATATAACATGCCGCAATCAGTTTCAGGGCTATGATTAAACATATATATTTTTTTCCTAATTAATTATTCTTTTGAGATAATGCGTCCGACATAAAACGATAGTGGCCAGTGATTTTATAGTTAAATAGCATGTCTTCAATTTCAGGACCATAGCCAATATTATGCACCACCAGAGGATTGCCACTTTCACTGCTTTTTTGCTTAGAAATAATGCCTATATGCGGCAGGTTTCCAGGCAAAAGCCAGGTAACGATGTCTCCAGGCAGATAATTATTTTTATTTTCAGAAACAGGAAGAGCGTTCCCCTTTCTGGTAAAAAATACCTGTAAGTTTGGTACTCTGCGATGATCGATATTTTTGTCAGTGTGTGACAGTCCCCAGATCCTCTGTGACGGATATTCATTAAAATGAGCCTGCATATCCTCATGAACCAGTCGCTGTAAATCAGTGCCTACAGCACGGTAAGAACGAATAATAACATCGGTACACACCCCTAAATTTGGAGGCACATCACCATTTGGATAAGCGATTGAAAAATAGGAACCATCATAGCTTACTTGCTGTTTTGTCCGCTCGACAGCAGCCTCGACCAAAGCATCGATCAGCTCCCCGCAAAAGCCAAGATTCGGGAGAAAAAGAATAACAAAAATAATAACTTTAGTGCTCATAATTTTCCAAATATAATGTCGCAATCAGCTATCATGAAATCTGCGCTAAGGTCATAAAAATAATGGTTATTTACTCTATATTCTGAATTTGTTTGTTGATTAAAAAATAAATATACTTAACTATCAATGTGATACATTTATCTTTACAAGCACAACCATAGAAATGTCACCATTTCTGTCACCAAACAAATAATTCTCATCATTTATTTCATACTACTGGTTTAAAAATATTGACAGCCATATTTCCAGCCGAAACATTTAATCGGTCGTCATTTGTCCAAAATTCATCACAACCATAATATTGTGCAGTTGCTAAATGAATGGCATCGGGGGTTTTTAAACGGTATTTAGTTCGTAAACTTGTGGCCTGCTCAAATATAGCATCATTTATTGATAACCACTGTTGAGCAGCCAGGAAATCATTATAATCACTCACTAGTTTCTGGTTATCTTCTTTAAGGGGTTTTATCAATGCCTCCAGACGAACCAAAGGTGATACACATAAAATGACTTCTACATTTTTCTCAAGATAATGATGCATCAACAAACTAAATTCTGGAACATTTTCAAGCAAATAAATAATACAGCAGGTATCCAGATAAACTTTACGCACCATTAATCAAGATCCCAATCATTTCTCAGACTAGAGATACGATGCTCTACCTCAGTTTGCCTGGATTCAGGACGATTTGCATAACGTTTGGTTTTTAATAGAGCAATAATATCTTTAGCTAATCCAGCCTGCTCATTTGCTTGTTTTATTTGCTTATCATCAATCAATGTTAATAAAGCTCTTCCAACAGGCAGATGATCAACAGGATCAACAAGATGGACTTGCCCCTTGCTATCAATATCCACTTCTATAGTTGGTAACATAGTCATTTCCTGTTTTATTTCTTGTGTTATATGCAGACGCATTTGCTTGCATTGTGGATCTGGAAAAGATATAAGTTTTTATACGTTAATCAAATATTCCATGATATCGGCTTATATGTACTTATTTTTAGGCTGTGTCTGGTTTTTTACCCTCAGTTATTGAGAAGTTACACAACTTTCATTTAACCAATTGATTTTATTTACTTATAAAACAATCTGAATTCACCTGAAACCCTATTCTATATTCTGTATCTGTTCACGCATTTGTTCAATCAGCACCTTCAG
>DAOVUK010000328.1 GCA_030632625.1 Gammaproteobacteria bacterium | reverse complement strand
GTACACAAAAAGGGAATGACAATGAAAGCTATGAGTTATACCGCCGTGCGTTCAAATTTAGCACAGACCATGGAAAACATAGGCGATGACCATGAAGCAGTGATTATCACAAGAAAAAAAGAGCGTTCTATTGTAATGTTGTCCCTTGAGGACTATGAAGCATTAGAAGAAACGGCCTACCTTCTTAGAAGCCCCAAAAATATGAAAAGGCTTATTGAATCAATTACTCAGCTAGAACATGGTAATGGCACTAAAAAAGAGCTAATAGAATGAATCTCATTTTCTCTGATAATGCCTGGGATGACTACCTATATTGGCAGAAAAGCGATATAAAAATGGTCAAAAGAATTAATGCTCTTATAAAAAATGTTCAACGCACCCCGTTTGAAGGGATAGGTAAACCTGAACCTCTCAAACATGCTTTATCTGGCTATTGGTCTCGCCGAATTAATGACGAACACCGGATGACATACAAAGTTGACAATGATTCAATTCTTATTGCTCAACTTCGCTATCATTATTGATTCTGCTTCACACAATAGTAGAATGAACTGATGTTAAACTTTACCACACTACCCCCTTTATCACTTTATATTCACTACCCGTGGTGTGCCCGAAAATGTCCTTATTGCGACTTTAATTCTCATGCCGTTCCCGGCAACACTGACAAACAGCATGACCTGCAGCGTGATGAGCAATATGTCGCGGCTCTGATCAGCGATCTGGAGCAGGAATTGCCCGCTATCTGGGGCCGCTCCATACACAGTATTTTTATTGGCGGCGGCACCCCCAGTTTAATCCAGCCCGAAGCAATGCAGCACTTATTAAGCCAGATCCGTGCCCGGCTTCAAGTGTCTCCTCTGGCAGAAATCACCATGGAAGCGAATCCTGGTACTGTGGATCAGCTTAAATTTGCTGAGTTTCGTCAGGCCGGTATTAATCGTCTGTCAATGGGTATCCAGAGTTTTGATGATCAGCTGCTGCAAAAAATTGGCCGTATTCATAATGGCCAGCAGGCTCGACAGGCCATTGAACGGGCACAACTGGCTGGCTTTGAAAACATCAATCTGGATTTAATGTATGCACTTCCCGGGCAAACACTGGCCAGTGCGCTTGATGATGTTCAGCAGGCAATTGCTTTTCAAACCACTCACCTTTCACATTATCAATTAACACTGGAAGCAAATACTTTGTTTGCCAGTCAACCACCCCGCTTACCTGATGATGATCTCAGTTATGAAATGCAGCATCAGTGTCAGCAATTGTTAGCAGATGCTGGTTTTCATCATTATGAAATTTCAGCCTACGCCAAAGCAGGCAGAGAGTGTGCACATAACCTGAATTACTGGCAGTTTGGTGATTATCTGGGCATCGGTGCCGGAGCACATGGAAAAATCAGTGATGCCGCGCGACAGACAATTACCCGACGCTGGAAGCTGAAACACCCGCAAAGCTATATGGACAACAGCCATGGTTTTAAGCCGGTTTTTGCTTCAGACTCTACAAATAAGCAAACATCATGTATTATTGGAGGAGAACAGCAACTTTCCCGCCATGATATTGGTTTTGAGTTTATGCTTAATGCCAGTCGTTTGACGGGTGGTTTTGACAGCGAATTATTTTATCAGCAGACCGGCCTTGCTATTACTCAAATTGAGAAAGGCTTGCAAAAGGCGGTCGAACTGGAATTAATTGAGTGGCATCTGCACCACATCAGACCAACAGAACGGGGGCTTCAGTATCTCAATGAATTACAAGCAATCTTCTTATAAACAAGCATCCGCCAGTAATTGTCATAAACCTGCCTTAGAGTCTGCTCAGACGGACGACCGCTACGGTTACGTTTATTATTGCTATTCCAGTGAAGCAGTGCACAACATTGATTATCTTATGGTTGAACAGGGCTTTGTTGACAGCAGTTATGAATTAATGAATCGTGCCGCACAGGCCCTGCTGGACTTTATTAGTCGAAATTATCTAAAAATCTGTCATATTACCATTGTCTGCGGTGCAGGTAATAATGCCGGGGATGGCTATGTGTTGGCCCGGCTGGCAAAGATGCAGGAAAAAGAGCCGCGCTTAAAAGTTCACCTGATTTCTATTATTGATCCCGAAAATCTCTCCGGAGATGCCCATCAGGGTTATCAGGACTGGCTCGAATGTGGCGGGACTATTGATTCAATGGACGAAGCCCACTTTCCTGCCACAGATTTAATTATTGATGCGCTTATCGGCACCGGACTGAACCGGGCATTGGAAGATGAATGGTATGATGCTGTTACAGCAATAAATGATAGTCCTAAACCCGTTTTAGCGATTGATATTCCCTCCGGTTTGAATGCCGATACGGGAGCCACTCATGGCATTGCGGTAAAAGCCAATCACACACTGACATTTATTGCGCAAAAAATGGGTATGTACACCGCTCAGGCTCGCTACTACTGTGGAGAAATACACTTTGCTTCACTGGGTGTGGCCGATACTTTGTATAATCAGATTGAGCATAGTGCCATTTTAATGGACTGGAATAATATTGCTGATAAATTACCCTGCCGCAGTCCGGTGAGTCATAAAGGTGATCATGGTCATCTGCTGATTATTGGCGGCGATTACGGTATGGCAGGCGCCTGTCGTATTGCTGGTGAAGCCGCTCTCAGGGCCGGGGCAGGATTAGTCAGCATTGCCACGCGTAAAGAAAATATTAACGCAGTTAATAGCGCCCGCCCTGAGTTAATGGTACACGGCATTGAAACGGCGAAGGAGCTGGAACCCTTATTAAAAAAAGCCTCAGCCATTGCCATTGGCCCGGGACTCGGCACCGAACAGTGGGGTATGGAATTATTAGACAAAATCATAAAAATACTTAAGCATCAACCTGAAGATGATGGCAAGAAAATAGCCTGTGTCATTGATGCTGATGCGTTAAATATTATGGCTCAGCATAATCTGGTGGTGCATAATCCTGATATTATTTATACACCACACTTTGGCGAGGCTTCCCGTTTACTCAAACACACATCTGAACGTCCTTCCATGGAATCTAATCGTTTTAAAATGATTAGAGCTCTCAGAGAAAAATACTATGGTACTTTTGTTTTAAAAGGTGCCGGCACTCTGGTAAATCTGTCCGATGAAATTTCTATTTGTCCTTATGGTAACGAAGGCATGGCGAGTGCCGGTATGGGGGATTGCCTGACGGGAATTATTGGTGCATTACTGGCGCAAAAACTGCCCACACCCGATGCGGCACAATTAGGTGTTTGTCTGCATGCAAAAGCAGGAGACCTGGCGGCACAGGAAGGCAAAAACGGCATGATTGTCAGTGATCTCCTGCCCAAAATACGCCAGCTAATGAATGAATAACGGTGTGCTGTGTCCGATTTTCTTTAAAAGTAAAAAGTTAAAATTAAAAAGTAAACGCTAAATGTCCGACCGCCAGCAAGTATCTATAACGCACTTTTCAGCAAGTTATCCTGTGGCTCGAAAGCTGATGAATATAACCAGCTCGCTCACTCTGATATTATTTATAACAAGTTTATTTGCGCCACTATTCACTTTGGAAAAATTTTACTTTTTTTCCAATACAGTCTCTCTATTATCTGCGCTGTTCAGTTTGATAGCAAAAGGACATATTTTTCTTTTTCTGATAATTTTTATTTTCAGTATATTGTTTCCTCTATTCAAACTCTCCGTTATATTGTACATCTGGAATTCACGGGCTGGTGCGACAGTACAGCAATTATTGAAATGGATACATCACCTGGGAAAATGGTCCATGCTGGATGTTTTTGTGGTCGCCTTAATGGTGGTCAGTATCAAATTAGATCAGCTGGCCACAATGCAGATCCACTATGGACTCTATCTGTTTTTAAGCGCGGTTGTGCTGTCGATGCTGATTTCAGCTATTTCAAGCCGTTTTCTTGAAAAGCATCATGCCTTTGAATAGCTTCAATATTATGGCTGTTCAGAAAATAAGGCTATACCAATTATTTTGAACTACCCGTAATAAAGCTGATACCAGTATCGACCGATAATTTCATGTAAAGCCAGATAATTGCTCCACAGAGAACGGCTATTAGGTTTAAAGGCGCCCGCCTCTAAAACGCCCGGGTTATGAAAATAACCCATTGGTGCGGCTATGACTTTTTCATTGTGTTTTTTAAATACTTCCAGTGCTCTGGGCATGTGAAATGCACTGGTCACCAGATAATAGTTCTGATAGCCCTGCTCGCTTATTATTTTGCTGCTGTACAAAGAGTTTTCATAGGTGTTTTTACTTTGCTTCTCAACCCAAATGCTGTCTTTGATTTCATATTCATTTTGTAATATCTGCCGCATTAATTGCGCCTCACTCACACCGCCTCTTTCAATACCTCCGGTGACAATCATTGGCAAACCCGTTTTTTTCTGCAGCCATGCGGCATAACGCAATCGAAGCAGTGTGAAGTAACCAATATCAGGGCCATGATATTCTTTTTTATAAGCG
>DAOVUK010000361.1 GCA_030632625.1 Gammaproteobacteria bacterium | reverse complement strand
CTCATCCTGCTGACGTTTCAGTTCTCTGACAACCGTACCGCCATCTAAATCCATAAAGACTTCTTCATCAAGTTCACCTTTTTTTGCACTGTCAACCAGTTTGCGAAGTGATTTTTTGGTAATCGTTCGGCCGCCCAGGCCACCTATGACTGAATTGATTTTAAGCTCGTCATTGACATGCCGTTGAGTGGCCATATGGATCTCACTGGCTAAGATTCCACCCATACCAACAGCAAAACTCTTTTCAAAGACAATGACCTGTTGGGCATTTTTTAAGGCATTACAGATGGCATTAGCAGGAAAAGGTCGAAAAGACCTCAAGCTTAAAATACCAACCGAATAGCCTTCATCACGTAATTCATTGACCAGATCCTGCATCGTACCAATGACTGAACCCATGGCAACAAAAACAATGTCTGCATCATCGGCAAAATAAGATTTGACCAGGCCGCCGGAATCCCGGCCGAAAATTTCGGAAAACTCTTCAGCCTGCTGTTCAATTATTGCCAGTGCTTCTTTTTGTTTATGATGAGCCAGATAACGGACTTCAGTAAAAGCTTCCGGACCGACCATCGCACCAATTGATAAGGGTGAATTGGTATCCAGCTTTTGTCTGGGAACAAAAGGCGGAAGAAACTGATCAACCTGTTCCTGTTCAGGTAAATCAACTCGAGTAATGGCATGAGTTAAAATAAATCCATCCATATTAACCATAACGGGTAAGCTCAGGGCTTCAGCCAGTTTAAACGCCTGTATATGAACATCAACAGCCTGCTGGTTGCTTTCAACAAAGAGCTGAATCCAGCCCGCATCCCGAACCGACATCGCATCAGAATGATCATTCCAGATATTAATCGGCGCACCAATGGCCCGATTACCCAGAGTCATTACAATAGGTAATCCCAGACCTGAGGCATTATAAACGGCCTCAATCATATACAATAAGCCCTGACTTGCGGTTGCCGTATAAGTTCGGGCGCCGGCTGCAGAGGAACCAATACAAAAACTCATGGATGCAAATTCAGACTCGACATTTTCATAGCTGCAATTTTCCAACTGCCCGCTTTTTACCAGCACACTCAAATGCTCAACAATATGTGTTTGCGGTGTAATTGGATAGCATGGCACAACATCAGGACGGCAAAGTGCAATCGCTTTTGCAACCGCAATTGAACCACTCATTTGGTGAAGCATAAATTATGATCCTTGTGCTTGTTCTAATTGTTTCAGGATATGATTATAGCCTGCAGTAGTAGCGGCTATATTAGGTTCAGCAATTTTTTTTGGAAACTTGCCGCGAATGGCATCTTCTAAAGCCGGGAGATTGATCATATGACTTAAGGCGGCAAAGGCACCGAGCAATACAGTGTTTGGTTTAGGCTGTTTTATGTATTTAAGCGCCAGCTCGGTTGCAGGCAGAGTCATCACATGGTTTTTGGGGTATTGAGACGTCATGTCTTCAATACCCAGTTCGGCAGGTGTCCTGGAACTATTGATCAATAAATAACCATCCGTTTTAGCGCCATCAAAAACATCAATCGCATTAAATAATGTCGGATCCTGTATGATAAGCATATCAGGCTCCATCACCGGTTCACGAATGGTAATACTGGAATCACTGATACGGGCAAAAGCCTGAACCGGTGCCCCCATTCTTTCTGAACCAAAACTGGGAAAAGATTGAGAATATTTCCCTTCTGAAAAAGCAGCTACTGATAAAAGTTCGGATGCAGAAACAACGCCCTGTCCGCCACGTCCATGAATTCGGATTTGAAACATATTCCAGCCTGATTAATATTAAATGATATTGGGTAGATTAAAGTATATATTGTTCAAAAAGTCATTAAAAATTTTATAATTTTTCACTAAGATGGGTGGATAAGGTCATTATTTTACCCTTTCGCAATATTTTAACGACAATTTCGTCACCATGATTTAATGAAGATAGTCTTTTTCTGATACGCTTGAAAGTATCCGCATCGTTTTCAATGCTTATCCCCAGCATTTCAATAATGATGTCCCCCCCAAGCAGGAAGTGGCTGTCATAAATTGCTGTTGGAATAGAACCCCCGAGGATTCCAAGTCTGTGAGCAATTGAGTTATGTGCCACATGTTGTACCAGATAACCTGCCGGCTGCGGCACATTTAATACCGCAGCCAGTTTAGTAATAATAATACCGTCAAGACCGCTCCATACTGGTTTATCTTCGAGTAATAATTTTTTTGACATGTTTGAGGTCACAGCAAAACCAAGTCCCTCATTGCCACCTGAATGTGAAATAATATGACTGACAATAGCAATGACCTCACCTTGTTCATTGAACATTGGACCACCTGAATTGCCTGTATTAATGGCGGCATCAGTTTGAATGAGTTCACTCATTCCCAACTCTGTATCAAGATCCCCGGGTTTATAACGGGCACTGACTATACCCTTGCTTATTGTATGGCTATATCCGTAAGGTGCACCGATAACAAACACCTCGCTACCCACTAAGACATCATCAGAATTACCCAGTACAGCAACCTGAAGTTTTTCAGGTATACGAGTAAGCTGTATTAGAGCAACGTCAGCATGTGGAACGGATGAAAGCACCCGGGCAGGTATCAAATCACCATTTAAAAATTCAACTTGAATGTTATCAGCAGAATGCACCAGGTGAGAAGCAGTCATAATTTTACCATCAGTGCTAATGACTACACCTGAGCCGACATTTTTTTTACTCAAGTTATTTTTGGTAGAATTTTGTCCCTTAGCTTTATTTTCTTTGATATGAATGACAACAACTGTGGGATTAACTTCCGCAAATACACGGTGAAGTGAATGACCAAAACTGATTGCAGGTATGAGTAATAAAATAAGAATTTTTAAAAGCATAGGTGATTATTTCATTATATAAAATCTTATAGTAGCATATAAAATGAAAATGAGGATTTAACTCGCTCTTTGTTTTAGAATTTTATAAAACTCAGGCATTCCTTTTAAGCCTGCAATTTTATAATCCTCAAGTAAAGTATTAACCAGTTCAGCATGAGGCATTGCAAAACACTGATTAAAGCCATAAAACAAATAATCATAAAGCTTTCTGAGTGCTATCTGATGTGTTTTTCCTGAAGACTCATAGAGCCAGTCACTAAAAATCAAAAAACGTTCAAATGCCTGATCAGCAAGTAATAATTTAAGTGAGCGCTTAAAATGACCTGAATTAGCAATTAATTCCCAGTAGCGGGCAAATCGAGTCATACGCTGAATCAGGCCAAAGTCAATCTGGCTGGTCGCTAAAATACTATAGGGTGCGGATGATTCAAAAACCAGTTGATATTGTTCAGTATGACGAATAACCGGTGTGCCTCTCAGACGCTTTAAAATACCCAGTTGTATATCATGCGGCTGTAAAGCATATAACTGATTAAAGCCTTGGGCAAAACTATCCAGATCTTCACCTGGCAAGGCAAAGATTAAATCAGCATGCAGATGGGCATTTGAATGATTCCTCAGCCAGTGCAGATTTTCCACAGTCTTATCATTGTCCTGTTTACGGCTGATCAGTGCCTGAACCTGTGGATTAAAACTTTGCACACCAATTTCAAACTGTAAGCAGCCAGCCGGAAAGCGGGTAATAATTTCTTTTAAGGCATCAGGTAAACGGTCGGGAATTATTTCAAAATGTAAAAACAGCCGGTCATCCAGTCGTTGCAGAAAGAATTCAAGAATTTTTAAACTGGTTTGAATTTTAAGGTTAAAAGTTCTATCAACAAACTTGAAATTTCGAGCGCCTCGGTCATAGAGCATTTTTATTTCATTGAGAAAGATATCAATATCAAATGGCACAGAAGTTTTGTCTAATGCTGACAGACAAAATTCACACTTAAAAGGACAACCTCGTGAAGCTTCAACGTATAGAACCCGATTTTTTAAATCTTCATCGGTATAATATTGATAAGGCAGTTTAAGCTGTTCAAGCGGCGGTTCCTGAACTTTGAATAGTTTCCTGTCAGGCACAAAGTCAGCATTAGAATTGTTATTACGGTGTTGTAATAAATGACCGCATAAAGTGGCAAACCCCGTATCAGCAGCGCCTGGAATTAAATAATCGGCTAAATGAAATATTTCCTGTTGTTCATATTCATAACTGACTTCCGGGCCGCCAATAATGACAATAAT
>DAOVUK010000125.1 GCA_030632625.1 Gammaproteobacteria bacterium | reverse complement strand
AATGGCTTATCGGTGATCCGCGACAATAGCCTGATGACATTAACGGGTGATATCACCAGTCAAAGCCATATAGAATTTGCAGATAATAATACATTGAATTTAGCACAGGATACCGCACTGAGATCACAGGGTAATCAGCGTCTGGCAGAGCACATTAGCGGCGACGTGGCTTTAACATTATCAAATAAAGATAGTAATGGCTCAATTAAATTAAGCAATGCAAATATAAAAAGCCTTAATGTCAATAACGCTGGAGTGACAGAATTAAATGGTGATGTCAATATAACAGGTAATGCCGACTTATCTAATTCTACTGCTGTTTATTTGACCAAAAACAGTCAGATAAATAGTTTGAACGGTGATATTTATTTAGCTTCCGAACTGCAGGGTGATACCTATGAATTGAAACTCAATGCAGCAAACATCATTAAATTGGGTAATTCTGAGCTGGGTCGAATTGTTGCCAGTTCCGAGAAACTTGATTTTAATGGCGAGCATATTTTAACAAAAAGTGGAATTGATTTTGCACAGGTTGAACTAATCCGTGTAGCAAAAGATTCCCTTTTTAAGAGTACTGATGGGAATATTAATCTTGGGGATGTTGCCTTTTTAAATCAATCAGTTGATATTGCTATTCAGGCAGGAAATGTTGAATTAAATAAAATATCAGATTCAAATGCAGCGGCATCATCTGTTCAGGTGCAGGCTGAGAATCTTGTATTAAATGATAACATATCAAGCAGTGGTTCGATTGATTTTTCTAATAGTGATATTTATTTAAACAATAGTTTATTTATAAAATCAACAAAAACTGGTGATATTAACTTAAGCCAGACAAAAATATCCGGAAGTCAGTCTTCACTGATCTTGTCTGCTGATAAAGGAAAAATAACTTTAGGTCAAATTAATGCTATTAAAAGTCTTGAATTATTTAATCAGGGAGTAACCATACTATCCGACTCAGTGACTACTTTATATGATCAGGATTATAGAAATACGGAGCAGCTTGAGGGTGGCCAGGTGAATTTAGCCAGTAACCATGGAAATATATTTATCAATAATATTAATAGTGATTCTGTTAATGTTCTCGCAAGTCATAATATTTTTATTGAAGGGAATATTTATTCGAGCAGTCATCCCGGCAGCTATGTTTCTATAGAATCAATAAATAATAAAGTTCAAATGAATGGCAATAGTGAAATTCATTCAGGTGATATAAAACTTAAAGCCAAATCAGATGTTTCAATCGCTTATCTGAAGGGTGACAACATTGAATTACGATCAACGCATGGTTCTATTGTTGTGCAAGCAGGCAGTGAAGTAAATATCAAGGGTGATAATCTTCTTCTTAGTGCAATGTATAATATTGGCAGTCAATTTAACCCAGTCAATGTCAATGTCAATTATTTGAGAATTGAATCAGCTCAGAATGCTGTTGTTAATGGTCTGTTTAAATTTCAACAGATTGATGGAGATACCAGAATAACACTCCCAGAACTTGAATTCCTTGCTTCATCCAAAGACTATACACTGAATATGAAAGATTTTTCCTTCATTGACAAAGGTCTGTTTATGCAAGGTGTCAATTTGTTTTCTATATCAGATGATGCGGTACTTTTGAGTGAAGAGAATGAAGATATTTATTGGGATGTAGAAATAATGTCGGATGATTTAAGCATAAATCAGAAGTAATAAAAGCTAAGGGAAGAGTAATGACTAAATCAAAACAGTTATTGTCTGAAATTGTTTTTCTGCCAATATCTGCTGATCAGCCTGCAGGAATTGATGTTCGTTATGATGACGAATTTGAATTTATAGAGGATGAGCTGTCAAAACAGGGATCCATGGTCGATAGAGGACCGGTAAATTGGGATAAAGTGACGCAGGCTTCTATCAATATTTTATCTAAAAAATCTAAAGATCTGAAAGTTTCCTGTTATTTAACCCGTGCCTTATTTGAGGTACAGGGTTTGCCGGGTTTGCAAGCAGGTCTCAGCCTTAATTGTCAACTTATGACAAGCTTTTGGGATGATTTATTTCCAGTAAAACCAAGAGCAAGAGCAAATGCTTATGAATGGTTATCCGATAAATTTGAATTGTTATTTGATAATTTAAATCCAGATATGGAATTATTGAGTTGTCTGGAAGATTCTTATACTAGCATAAAAAAAATTGAACAATTTTTAAATGAACAGCTATCTGATAAGGCACCGGCATTAGGAAATTTTCGTCGCTGTATTTATGAACTTCTTGAAACAGTTAAGCAATTAAAAATAAATGAGGATGAAAGCCAATTAAAACTAAAAACAATAGACAATGCGCAGTCAAATAAGAATAAACTTATTCAAACAATTGGAGTAAGTGAGCAGTCAGATTTTAAGCGGATCAATTCGCAACAGTCTAACGAAAAATCATCTGATCCTGAGCAGAGCGTTAATAATAAAATACTAATAAGTCCTCCTGTTAGCATAACTGATAGTATCAGTGAAAAAGACCATAATAAAATAATCCGCCATTGTCATGAAAACTTAAGAAATCTATCAAGCTGTTCAATAAATAAAAGTCTGGATACACCATCAGCTTATGCAATGAATCGATTTTCAACCTGGATGGGAATTTCTAAACTGCCAATGCATAATGATAGTGTGACACCTCTAAAGCCTGTCCCAAAAGACAAAGTTGTTTATTATACAACATTATTTAATAATAAAAGTTATCAGGAACTTATACCATTGGTTGAGCAAAGCTTTTCAAAAGCGCCTTTTTGGCTTGATGCACATCGCTTGGTTGCTAATTCTCTTGATGCACTGGGAATGAATGATGCTTCAAATCAGGTTAAAGAATATCTTGCTATTTTTCTACGTCGTTTCCCGGAACTACTTGATTTAAAATTTTCAGATCAGTCTGCTTTTGCCGATCAGTCAACAAAGCAGTGGATTAATTCTGAGGTTTTAGCTGACAATTCAAAGCAGATTGTTAATACAGTTAATTCCGATGACACGTCAGATTATGAAGAAATTATTGCTAAAGCACGTGATTTAGCAAAACAGAAAAAAATAAAAGAAGCGATTAATCTTTTTCAAAATAATATTACGATGCAGGGGAATTTGAGAAATAAAACTTTCTGGAAATATCATCTTGCACAGTTTTGTTATGACCATGCTCAACATAAATTGGCTTTTTTTCTTTTAAAAGAAATTGATGGATTTTTACAAAAATATAATTTAAAATATTGGGAACCAGATTTGGAAAAGAATGTCATCTATCTTTTGATTTTATGCCTGAAAAATGGCTCTAAAAATTTAATTGATGAAACAAGTATGACAGGAAAAAATAAAGAGCATAAAGAAATCAACAAACTTTATCCTCGACTTTGCCAGCTGGATCCGATACTTGCTCTGGAAATTCAATAGATTTTGTTATCTAAGAGAATAGTTAAGGAAAATAGTTAAGGCAAATAGTTAAGAAAAATATTTCAATGTTCATATCATTGGAATATTAAATGTCGGAAAAAGGCCTGAAAGCCTTCTAACAGTTATATGCTATTCCAGCAGAGATTCTCTCAATAACTGTTATTTAATGGAATGCAGTTGTCTATAATATAATGGATATATAAGGAGTAATACCATGGCCAAAGAAGGCTCAGTCGCACCTAAAGAACGCATCAATATCAAATATTCCCCCAGTACTGGTGATAGTAAAGAAGAAGTTGAATTACCATTTAAAGTCATGGTGATGGGTGATTTCACCCAGCAGCAAGATGATCGACCAGTCGAAGAAAGAAAACCAATCAATATTAATAAAGATAATTTTAATGAAGTTTTAAGCAAACAAAATCTGACTATCGATTTTAATGTCACAGATAAATTATCTAATGCCTCTTTAGGTGATAGCTCTCATGAAGAGAACTCTGTTCATGAAAGCTCTGATTATGAGAGCTCTGAATTGACAATAAATCTGGCATTTAATACGCTCAAAGATTTTGAACCTGAAAGCATTGTCAGACAGGTACCGGAACTTAATAAATTGCTGGAACTGCGTGAGGCACTTGTTGCTCTTAAAGGTCCATTGGGCAATGTGCCTGCATTTAGAAAAGAAATTCAATCAGTTCTTTCGGATGAAAGTAAAAAACAACAACTCATGTCAGAACTCGATATCAACTCAAACTAAAATTAAAACAGTATGTTTAACTATTAATTAACAACTTTTTATTAACTAACAAGTGTTAATAATGTTTTAAGGATGATCTTTAAAGGAAAGGAGTCTTTTATGTCTGCCAGTCAGGAAACAGTAGCCGAAGAACAATTTGATAAACAGCAAGCAGAAAATAATTCATTGCTTGATTCTATTGTTAGTCAAACCAAACTAAAACCAGCTGATGAAGGCTATGATGTCCAGCGTAAGGGTGTTAGTGCTTTTATTTCTGAATTAATCAAGCCTAAGAATAAAGATGAACGGATAAATAAAAATCTGGTTGATAAAATGATTGCTGAACTCGATCAGCAGTTGAGTAAACAACTTGATGAAATAATGCACCATAGTGAATTTCAAAGTCTTGAATCTTCCTGGCGCGGACTTAAATTATTAATTGATCGTACTGATTTTCGTGAAAACATAAAAGTGGAACTTTTGAGTGCATCCAAAGAAGATCTGCTTGATGATTTTGAAGATGCACCGGAAATTGTAAAATCAGGTTTGTATAAACTGGTCTATACAGCAGAATATGGTCAGTTTGGTGGTGAACCTGTTGGCGTTATGATTTCTAACTATCAATTAAGTCCCGCAACACCTGATGTTAAATTAATGCAGCATGTTTCCAGTGTTGCAGCGATGGCTCATGCACCATTTATTGCCAGTGCCGGTCCTGAATTCTTTGATCTGGATACTTTTGAAGGCTTACCAAATTTAAAAGATATGAAATCAATTTTTGAAGGTCCAAAGTACGCAAAGTGGAATTCTTTCAGGGACTCTGAAGACTCTCGATATCTTGGTTTAACAATGCCAAGATTTCTGCTGCGACCACCTTATGATTCTGAAGAAAATCCTGTTAAAGTTTTTAACTACGAAGAAAATGTTGCGAATGATCATGAAGATTATTTATGGGGAAATTCATCTTTCACTCTGGGCTCACGTTTAACTGATAGTTTTGCAAAATACCGATGGTGTCCAAATATTATTGGTCCGCAAAGTGGCGGTTCTGTTGAAGATTTACCCTTGCATCATTTTGAGTCAATGGGTGAAATCGAAACTAAAATTCCAACTGAAATTTTAATATCGGACAGAAAAGAGTTTGAACTCGCTGATGAAGGATTTATTCCACTGACCATGCGAAAGGGCACTGATAATGCAGCTTTTTTCTCGGCAAATTCTGCCCAAAAAAATAAGCGTTTCCCAAATACTCCTGAAGGTAAAATTGCTGAAACAAATTTCAAACTGGGTTCCCAGCTTCCTTATATGTTTATTATTAACCGTCTGGCCCATTATCTAAAAGTGATTCAGCGCGAAAATCTGGGTACATGGAAAGAACGCAGTGATCTGGAGCGTGAACTAAATACCTGGATCAGACAATTTGTTGCTGATCAGGAAAATCCGGCTGAAGAAGTACGCAGCAGAAGACCTTTACGTTCAGCCAAAGTTGAGGTGACTGAAGTTGAAGGTGAACCAGGCTGGTATCGCGCTTCGTTACACGTCAGACCACATTTTAAATACATGGGATCAGATTTTACTCTGTCACTGGTTGGAAAACTGGATAAATCGTAAGGTTTTCTTCATATCTTTTAAAAAACGATGCAATTGACAAAAATCGCTTTTTCGAATTTTTGTGTACTTTTAGTCGGTTTACGAAAGCGGCTATTTGAAAAGAATGGTGGTGTACTCGAAAGTGGTGTTTTTTAAAGCCGGAAGTTGGTCAGGAGTCGTTCACCTTGCCGGGGACGCGACGAGTACGTCCATGTAGCGCTCATCCTCGGCGTCCTGCCTCGAACCAAGAGTAGGCGCTTTAGGCGAAGGCGAAGCCCCTTGCAAGGAAAACAACACCTGACCACCTTCCTACCTGCATCACGTTTCTCGCTTTGGGAGGTAGAGCAAAAGATAAGAAAAAACATTCGGATTCAGGCTTTTGTCAGAGAGTAATAAAGTTAGATACTAAAAGGCTCTACAAGCTTTATGATTCAGTAATAAAAAATAGTGCTTAAATAATAAAGTTGGATCTTGAATCAAAATTCTAATTCCATTAAACACAAATAATACTGGTAAGTTGTAATGGCTCGAACTCGAACTTAAAAGGAGCATAATAAAGCTTGAATCTGTGGATAGAAAATCTAGTTTTGCAAAATTCTTGAATTAACGCTGCTGACCTTTTGCGGTTAATCAAAACAAATGAGATTGATTCTCAAATTGCTCGAAAGCAGCCATTTGAGAACATATCCACAAACAACTAGGCATTCGGGTGGCTTCCTGGAATCGGAAAAAGCATTAGATTCAAGGATAGCAGAAAAAGGGCTCTGACTTTTTCCCCTCTGACCCCTTTCCCCTTTTTTCTTCTTTTGAATGAATATCGGGTCTGCGCATCGTGTCTGGTTTCGTCTTGGAGTGATTGACGCTATCTTCCCGGTTGAACGCCGATTTTCAACACCCTGTTAAGTCATCACGATCGCTCGCCACGAAGATCTCGTGAAGAAGATACCTCGTCGATACATCACCAACACCGGATAGCACGTAAATTCAAGGCTTCCCATTCTGCAATTTCATACATTACATCTCGATCTAGCGCATCGATAGCGTCTGGACCGTACCCACCGATAAATACTCCCGCTACAGCGCCGACTAATGCACCGACAATACCACCAATTGGTCCCCCTACTCTGAAACCTAACCCACCACCTATTATCAGTCCCAGAATCCCTCCTATACCGGCACCCAGTCCATTCATCTGGAATCCGCTGCCCATTGCTGTGTCTGAGTTCGCGGAGACCCAGTAGTGGGAGCAGTCGCTACATGCATCACAATCTCTCTGGCTCCGAATTTCATCAAAGTAGCCTGCAATTGAAGCCGCATCTTCTATGATTTGCGGTATATCTTCCTGCGGTATCGACATGCCAGGTAGAGAAGAAACTAACCGCTGCTTGAGTGCATTCAACCCGCTAATTAAGTCGCCTTCCCCCTTATCAACGATCATCTCTCCGCTCGCGTTAAAAATACGGATGTGCAAGTCCTTGTTCACTGGTTCGGGATCAGTGCCGACAAGAGCAACGATGATTACCGACTCTCCGTCACTCTCAAGATCGCCGATAGTATTAACTGAGACCATACTGAGTTCATATTCCGATACATCAAAATCGCAATCTGCATGTCTTATTTCTTCGTCAGTCGCGTCGTTAGAAATACAGCAGGGTGTCGCAGATACAACTCGATGTCCTGGGTCCTCCGGTCTATGGCAAAGTCCAAAGTTATGTCCCAGTTCATGCATGAAAAGAATGCCTCCACCGTCAAAAACCTGCTCAAAGAAGTCGGACCGGAATATCGAAAGACCGGACACTGTGTCAGAGCAGCGACATACATTATTCCCTTCATTATCCATTTTTGGTTTCCGAGAAACCCCGTGGTCATAGCCCCCTCCTACTTCGTTTTTGCCTACCGCTAGTGTGTAATGGAACAGCCCCTGACGGTTTATGGAAAAACGTCCATAGTCCTTCGCCAGCCTTTCCAGACTAAGAAGTTGAAAGCTTCCCGAAATCGCGATTCCTATGGCACTATCCTTTATTTCTAGCTGGTCTTCCATTGATAAGCTCGACAAGTCAGGTAGAGGATCTAACCGCTGCTTGAGTGCATTCAACGAAACCGGGTCAGAGAGCAATTGTT
>DAOVUK010000136.1 GCA_030632625.1 Gammaproteobacteria bacterium | reverse complement strand
ACCTGCCGGCGCCAATTGGCCATGGCAGTACGTGCATAAGTCCTGGACTTTTTCCTGGCAGACACCGATGCACTGAGTATCTGTTCATCAATGGACTGCCAGGTTTCAGCTGGAATGTAATGCAGTGGAGCCGTTGCTATGACAACAGGTGCGGGCACACTGGAACAACCGCTCAGGGCTATAATAAACACACTTAATACGCGCCGAAAACCAGCCTGGCCGATGACCCTTTTAGCCAATCCAATCATCAGCATGATTTTTTATCGCTGTGTTGTGGCATTATTTCTCACGCTTTAAATAAACTGAAGAAGTAATAACACTTCATCAGGCATAATAAAACTGAAATGTATTGCGTCCTTCCTCTTTTGACTGATACATGGCAACATCTGCTTTTTTCAATAATTCTTTTGGGGTATCCCCATCATCAGGAGCAAGGCTGATACCAATACTGCAAGTAATAAAGAGTTCGCGCATATCCCAGTAGATGGGTTGATTCAGTGAGTGATTCAGCTTCTCTGCCATTGTTTTGACGTCCTGGACATTGGTAACAGATTCCATCAAAACAATAAATTCATCACCGCCAATTCTGGCAATTGTATCCACAGTCCGGACATTTTCTCTCAATCGTTTAGCTACAGCCATAAGTACCTCATCACCAGCGGCATGTCCCAGTGAATCATTAATTGATTTGAATTTATCCAGATCAATATATAAAACTGCCAGATGTTTTTTTGTCCGTTGTGCTTTTTTTATGGATTGCTGCATTCGATCCAGCAGTAATAAACGATTGGGTAATCCTGTAAGAACGTCATGATGGGCAATATGTTCCAGACTGATTTGCTTTTGGAGCATTTTTTGCCTGGAAAGCTCCCGCTCAGTGACATCAATAATGATTTCCTGATAATAGGTGATATTTCCTTGTTTGTCCCGAACCAGTGAAGTACTATCATCAACCCATTTGACCACGCCGCATTTTGTTATGATTCGATAGGGTTTATGTTTAAACTTTGTGGTTTTACTCTCTTTTTTAACTTCCTCCATGAACTGTGCTTCATCGTCTGGATGAATAATGTCCTTATAAATTACCTTTCCGGTTAACAATTCCTTCGCAGTATAACCTAATAAATTAACGACGTTTTCTGACACAAAATGAACTTGCCAGGGAGAAATGTTTTTCCACAATAATGCGACGGCAGGACTGGAATTAATAATTTCATGGGCAAGGGTTAAATCTTCATTGTGGATAATATCTTCCAGCTCCATCAGTGTTTTATCGACATTGCTCAGAGAGCTGTTGCTGGACCTTTTATCCATTTTTTCCGTATTTAAACGTCTTTTTTCCCTGATTTTTTTTATTAATTCAATAAGTTCAGATGGAACATAGGGCTTTTTAAGAAAATCCTGAGCGCCCATACGCCATGCTTTGAGTGCATTTTCAAAGGAGGTTTTGCCACTGAGAATGATGATATCGGTATCGGGATAATGCTCATGAATTTTGCTCATCACCTGAAAACCATCTATTCTGGGCATTTCGAGATCAAGCAGTACCAGATCAAAGTGCTCACTCTCGAGGAGGTCCAAAGCTTGTGAGCCGCTTTCTGATAAGGTACTGTTCATGCCATAAATTGCCAGCAGTTCACTGAGGCTTTCACGCATGCGCTGATTGTCATCAACGATAAGAATGTAAAACGGTTCCTGGGAAATATGAGTATTAATATCTGCGAGCATATTAATTTCATCAGTCGTAAGAACTGTTTCACTAATAACCTTCTTGTCAGACATAGTAAAGACCTCTGTTCGAATGAGTCCTTATTTTGTTGCTGCAGCAAAATCCAGCAGACGCTGTGTTGATTCAAATGCCTTAATACGCACACTTTCTTCAACATGAACCTCATTGATGTTCTGTTCGAGGACCTTCAATATTCCCTGGAGTGTGTTCATGGCCATCCAGGAGCAATGGGCGCACATGGTACAGGTTGCTCCCACTCCGCCTGTCGGCGCTTCAATCAAAGTTTTATCTGGAGCGGCCTGCTGCATTTTATAAAAGATTCGATTATCAGTGGCCACAATAAAGGTCTGATCAGGCATAGATTTTACAGCATGAATGAGTTGTGTTGTGGAACCAACCAAATCAGCCATTTCTACCACTGTATAGGGAGATTCCGGATGCACCAGGATCCTGGCATCGGGGTGTTTTTCTTTGAGTGTCAATAGTGTATCGGCTTTAAATTCATCATGTACAATACAGGATCCCTGCCAAAGCAGCATATCAGCATGGGTAATACTTTGAATGTATTTGCCCAGATGTCGATCAGGAGCCCAGAGAATTTTTTTGCCTTCACTGGCCAGATGTTTAATTACCTCAGAAGCAATGCCTGAAGTGACCACCCAGTCAGCTCGTGCCTTGACCCGGGCACTGGTATTGGCATAAACAACTACTACACGATCAGGGTGATCATCACAAAAAGGAATAAAATCTTCAGCCGGACAGCCGAGATCCAGTGAGCAGGTCGCCTCCAGTTCGGGCATAAAGACCTTTTTTTCAGGGGAAAGAATTTTTGCTGTTTCACCCATAAAACGAACACCGGCGACAATGATTTTGTCTGCTGGACTTGCCTTGCCAAATCGAGCCATTTCCAGTGAGTCAGCAACACAGCCGCCGGTTTCATCGGCTAATTGCTGCAGCACCGGATCAGTATAATAATGGGCAACCAATACGGCATTTTGTTCAACAAGTAATTGTTTGATGCGTTTAATGAGCTTGTTTTGCTGCTGCTCATCAAGCTGTGGTTTTTGGTGCTCAATCTCTTGTGTGGTCGGGACCGTGTTTTCCCAATCTGAAGTGCTTAGTGTGCTCATAATGCTTTTTGGGGCTGACCGCCCTTTACCGTTATCTGTTTTCATTCCAATAGAACTAATTATTATCTATTGAATTTGCATTTGAGTCCAGATTTTTTACCTTGAGAGAATGTATTTGCCAGGTTAAATAGTTCAGGCAGGGTACTGAGTTGCTATTAAATAAGGCAGTCCAAAAAAAGAAAAGTGGTTCTTCACATTATTGCGTACTTTTTGTATTCACTCGGTGAATTCAGCCATTCGTATATAGTAGAGACGTTGCATGCAACGTCTCTACGTATGCTTACCACCCTTGCGGTCGTTACGTGACCGTAGAGACAAGGCATGCCTTGTTTCTACAATTTGGAAAAGTACGCATTTTTGTGAAGAGCCAGAAAAGCTAAGATTTCGTAAAAGTGGTGTTTAGTCTGGTCATTAATACAAAATGACGCAAAAAGGGTCTGCTTAATAAAGGATTGTGGATCATTATTCAGTTGCTAAACCGGCGATTCCCTTTTGAGTACATTTTTTACCGGCAAGCTGACAGGCAAATTCAAGGCATTTTTTAATCGGGATTTGTTTGATTTGCTGATCGATAATGCCGGCATTAAAGACATCACCGGCGGCCAGCGTATCAACTGCTTTGATCTTCTGTGCAGACTGCCAGTAATATTGTTGTTTAAAGGCCGCACCTGCACCGGAATCTCCCCAGGCGCAAATAATTGTTTTATCCGGGTATTGAGAATTGATAAGCTGACAAAATGTTTCAGCAGATGCTGCCGCCTGAGCCCGGGCGTATTGTTCAGAAAACAGCAGGATGTCGGCCGCCTGAAACAGCTTGTTGATTAAATCGCGTGGTTTTTCAATTTCAACGGATATTGGTATATCAGGGTATTGCTGCTTGCACCAAAGCATCATCTGCTGTGTTTGTGCTATGTTTCGCCCTTCAAAATGAAGCCAGTCAAATTCCTGCAGTTTAATTTTTTTGAATGCTGCAAAGGTGTATTCCGGCAGGTCGCGATAGTGACAGATGGTTCTTGAGCCTGTATCCTGGCTCAAAGTGATGTAGGACGTGGGTATTTTTCCACCGTCAAGAAACTGACAGTAGTCATAGTTTATCTGATAGTGTTCTAAATCAGCCAGAATGATTCGGCTATCCATTTCATTAACCAGTGTGCCGGCCCAAAAGCATTGATGACCCAATTGACTTAATACCACGGCGCTATTGGTGGCATTGCCGCCGCGACGCTTTTCCTGTGCCGCAATTCGTATTTCGTCATCTTCATCAGGATAGTATTTAACTTCATTGATAATATCCAGTGCGGCAATGCCGGTGCATAATATTTTAGCCATTAATATGCTTCCTAAACGCTGTGGTTCTGTTTAAGGGCCCATAGCACATGCTCCTGAACCAGTGCAGAAGGGTGCTGCAGACGGAGTTTCAAGGCTTTGATAATATCCTTTGTTGCCTCTTTATTGTTCTCTCTGAGACAATTACCCAGAGCAACTGCAATATTTCTCAACCAGGATTCATGACCAATACGACGAATGGCAGTGCCCTCGGTATTGTTTAAAAATTCAGATTCTGTCCAGAGAAACAGTGCCAGCAATTGCGGACTGGCCAGTTCGCCCCGGGCAAAATAATCCGTCTCCAGAGTTTGTTGTGAGAATCGATTCCAGGGGCAGAATAACTGGCAGTCATCACAGCCATAAATACGATTGCCCATTAAAGGGCGCAGTTCTTCAGGTATGGATTGATGCGATTCAATGGTCAGGTAGGAAATACACAGGCGTGAATCAACCACATAAGGCTCAACAATGGCCTCAGTGGGACAGGCTGTTATGCACTTGGTACAACTGCCGCAATGGTTAACTGCCGGCGTGTCAATGGGTAATGGCAGATTAGTAAATATTTCACCCAGAAAAAACCATGAGCCGGTTTTTTCCTGCAGTACATTGGAATGCTTGCCAATCCAGCCGATACCCGCTTTTTCCGCCAGAGGTTTTTCCAGTACTGGCGCACTGTCAGTGAAAACCCGGTAACCGAATGGGCCAATTTCCTGTTCCAGTTTTTTAGCCAGAGTCTGCAGGCGTTTTCTAACCACTTTATGATAATCTCTGCCCAGACTATAGCGGGCAATATAACCCTTTTGAGGTTTTTGCAGTAATTTGATGGCATGTTCAGGATCTTCCGGAAAATAGTCCATGCGCACAGAAATAATACTCAGAGTACCCTGTTCTAATTCAGCAGGGCGGGTTCGTTTGCTGCCATGGCGTGACATATATTCCATATCACCATGCATTTGTTGTTCAAGCCAGGTATTAAATCGCTGTTCAGCGATGGTTAAGTCAGTGTCGGTTATACCTATAGCCTGAAAGCCAAGTTCCCGTCCCCATTGTTTGATCTTTGCTGCCAGAGCAGAAAGCGTAGCCGGGTCGCAAAGTTCTTCGCGGGATAGTTGTTTATGGGTATTATTTTTCTGGTTCATTCAATACAATAGGCTCTGTAGGGGCGAATTCATTCGCCTTATTAATGGATGCATACTAAATAACGGTTTTAACAATAAGTCGGCAAATATATTGCAAATTATAAATGAAGATGCCATGACAGGGCTAGGTGCACAACTGGCAAAAATAGCAATTCCAGGCACTATTATCTATCTGGATGGTGATTTAGGGGCTGGTAAAACGACTCTGGTCAGAGGTTTTCTGCGCTCACTGGGTTATTCCGGCGCAGTAAAAAGCCCAACATTTACAGTGGTCGAGCCTTATTCACTTGAAAATAACAAATTTTTTAATTACAATGAGTTAGAGGCTAATCTTAAGAAAGATAATGATAATAATTCTGTAACCGACTCAATATTGAAGAATAATCATGAGCCGGCAAACAGTCATGGATCGGCTGATAGTCATGAACTGACTAGCCACCATGAACAGAGAGTTTATCACTTTGATCTTTATCGACTGGAAGATCCTGAAGAACTGGAATATATGGGGATTCGGGACTATATTGATGGTCAGGCTATCGCATTAATTGAATGGCCGGAAAAGGGGCACGGGGTTTTACCCGGAGCTGATTTAATTATTAAAATAACTCATCAGAGTCAGGGACGGAAGGTTGAATTGCTGTCGCAATCAGAAAATGGCGCAGTAATTGTTTCTAAATTAACATCAAATCAGCCGGGTTAAAGGCTTTATTTGATGAAGTATTGATGAACATAATAATGCAATATATGACAAACCGCTTTCTTCTAATCTTTTTTGCTGTGCTGCTCTGTGCTGAGACAGCAGCTGCTTCTGTGGCCCAGATAAAAGGGGTTCGCATGTGGGCCTCACCAGAATCCACTCGTCTGGTGATTGATTTATCTCATGCAGTCGAACATCGCCTGAGTCGTCTTTCAAACCCTGAACGGGTGGTGATTGACGTTAACCAGGCTAAGTTGCCCGGTCCTATTGCTAATCTGGATTATAAAAAGGGTGCAATTTCTGATATCCGCAGCGCCAATAAAAAACAAAATAAAGTGCGTCTGGTTCTGGATCTCAAACATAAAGTCCATCCGAAAAGTTTTTTACTCAAACCCAATAGTAAGTATGGTTATCGATTAGTGATCGATTTGGAAAAAGTGAGTAATAAAACACATTCCAGTACACTCAAAATTATTAAAAGTGTCAATTCCTCTAAAAAACGTGATCTCATTGTCGCGATTGATGCCGGCCATGGCGGTGATGATCCCGGAGCCAGAGGCCCCAGAGGCACAAAAGAAAAACATGTGGTGCTGGCAATTGCCCGCAAACTCAGAGACATGGTAAATAAAAAACCCGGCATGAAAGCGGTGATGATCCGTAATGGTGATTACTACATCAGTTTACGGGGTCGCACCAAAAAGGCGCGTAAGCTCAATGCTGATATTTTTATTTCCATTCATGCCGATGCCTTCAAAAATCCTAAAGCTCATGGTTCATCGGTCTTTATTCTCTCTTCAAGAGGGGCAACCAGTGAAGCCGCCAAGTGGCTGGCAAAAAAAGAAAATGAGGCAGATTTAGTGGGCGGTGTGAGTCTGGATGACAAAGATGATATGCTGGCAAAAATGCTCCTGGATCTGTCTCAGACGGCAACGATTGAAGCCAGTAATAGTGCGGCATCGAGAATTTTATCCCGCCTGACCCGGATTGGCGATACCCATAAGAACAGAGTTGAACGGGCAGGTTTTGTGGTTTTAAAATCACCCGATATCCCATCTTTACTGGTGGAGACGGGTTTTATTTCAAATCCTAAAGAAGAAAAACTGCTTAGAAGTGCTTCCTATCAAAAGAAATTAGCCGGTGCTATTTTAAGCGGCGTAGATGGTTATTTTAGACAATACCCCATTCCGGGCACTATCTATGCTAATGAAACTGTGGTTAAACCGCTGAATAGAAAAATTGTGTCTTCTGCCATGAAAAAAAGCGTTCACAAGCATAAAGTGGTTAGGGGTGATACTTTATCCGGAATTTCCAAGCGTTATCAGGTGAGTATGTCGGCGATCAAAAAGGTCAATAAAATGAAAAATAATACACTCTATCTTGGTAAGTTTCTGAGTATTCCCCGTTCCTGACACTGTTTCTTACTATAATGTCCTTTGCTAAGATCATCTGCTTTATTACAATAACAAACTGATAAGACAAACCTTTTCTCCAACCCTATTATTCAACTAATTTATCCAGCAAAAGGACAAGAGCGCTTGATAGAAAATAACTGGAAACACAGCATCAATAAACAGCGGGATTTTCTCACGCATTCACTTTGTGGCCCCTTGCAGGTAATCGCTGAGAAGTGTGCTGCTATTGATTTT
>DAOVUK010000315.1 GCA_030632625.1 Gammaproteobacteria bacterium | reverse complement strand
CTTCTTAGCTGCATCATATTTCTCACTATGGGTATAAGAGCAAAAGCAAAAGAATGAATCAAAAGACAGGAAAAAAGCATTCGGACTCAGGCTCTGGCTTTATTCTCTGTTTTTGTTTTTGCTTTTCCACCCATAGCGAGAAAAGTAATGCGGCCAGGAGGGTTCGATGGGTTGGTTAGCTTTTCGGGGGTATTGCGAGGCAGGACGCCGAGGATAAGCGGCACAGGGATGTGTTCACCAACAGTAGGCGCTTTAGGCGAAGCGTCCCCCGCAAAGCTAACCCGCCCACCGAATCATCCATTTTCGCCTCAAGGCGCCTACTGTTGGCAGCACCATATTTCGAGCGCCACACCATTCTTTTTTCTTTATCAAAATTTCCGCTAAGGTGGATGACAAAAGCACGGACTTTTGTGATAAAACCTATTAAGTTTCTTTATAAGTTAAACAGCTTTTCAGAAGTCTGGAATAATTTTCTGTCAACAGCCCGACCAGTTGTTTTGAATTATCAAACTCCGGCAACTCATCACCAATGACCACATCACAGTTAAAGGGAACAAAAAGAGCCTCACCGCGAGGTAAGGCTCGACCCAGACCATGGGTCATAACCGGGATGATTTTTGTGTCCGTCCTGTCTTTACAAAGATAATATAGGCCCTTCTTCAGCTTGCTGGTTTTTTCCGGTTCACCACGGGTGCCTTCTGGAAAGATAAGTAAGATATCACCATTATCAAGTGCCTTATGACAGTCTTTGAATAAATCATCCCGGACTGAACCTGTGCGTGACAGAGGAATAATACCGACAACGTTTAATGAAAACCAGGCGATAACAGGATTGGCTAAAAAATAATCTGCTGCAGCAACAGGGCGTAATTTATGAACTTTTGACAGCGGGTATAAACTGAACATGACCAGAGTATCAAGATGGCTGTTGTGATTGGCGGCAATAATGGCCGGCCCTTTTAAAGGTAATTTTTTCCGGCCTTGAATGTTCAAACCCAGAATGATCAAAATAACAGGTTTGACGATAATGGCAACGAAAAGAATTTTTAACAGGTGCTTCATTATGTTGCTAATAATGTAAATAATAAACAAAGTGAAAGAATAAAGGCGCGGTATAAATCAGGCTGTCCATTCTATCCAGAATACCACCATGTCCGGGAATGAGATTGCCGCAATCTTTAATTTGCAGATCTCGCTTTACTGAAGAAATAACCACATCACCAATGAATCCTCCTGCACTGATAATAATACCTGCAGCAAAACCCTGCAGTTGAGTCAAAGGTGTCAGATAAGGTGCGACAAAACCAGCAGTCAAAGTAATCGTAAGTAAGCCGCCAAGAAAACCTTCCCATGTTTTGTTGGGACTCACTTTAGGGATAATCTTGTGCCGACCCAATAATTTCCCCCAGGTGTATTGGCTGACATCATTAAATTGAGTTAAAAACAACAGATAGAGCACCAGCCCAATACCACCGGATAAGGGATTGCCTCCGGGTAAAACCATAAGATAGGCAATATGGCTGACTGAAAAAACCGTCAGCATAACCGCCCAGTGTAAAACGCCTGCCGCTTTAATAAAGCCCTCTGTTTCACCTTTAAGAACCATCCTCATAGGAATAAATAAAAACAGATAGACGGGGATAAAAATAATAAACATCCCGTACCAGCCTTCTGCCACCCAGAAATATTGCAGGGGGATGGCGAGGTAGGCCCAGAAAATCACATTGCGATCGGCCTGGCGTGTTGCCACAATGGAGAGAAATTCCTTCAGTGCCAGAAAGCTGATAAAAGCAAAAAAGAATATCGTTGCGCTATTACCCATGCCGAGAAAAACAAACAATAAGCCGATAATCCACCACCATGATAAGGTGCGCTGGCGTAACTCGGTATAATCTTTGTGTGGATTTTTATAACGGATCACAAACTGAATAACAGTGGCCAAAACTAATATGCCAATCACCGCTATCATGGCATAAAGAGAATATTGTGGAATGTGTGAAAGCAGCACTTTGTAATCCTTTACCTGTCAGCGGACAACAATAACAACAGCAATAAAAATAATGACTATAATAACTTGGGAGCCACATAGAACGAATTGTTTTTTAAATAAGTCAACACCTCCCAAAAGACGCTCATTGAGTGTTCGTGACGCTTTGGTCTGCATGCTTGTGGGTATTAATTTAAGCTGGTTTAAAGCATTATCCAGTAAATGAAGCTGTTCTGTAATGATATCATTTTTCTGATAAAGTTCTTTAGCCAGAGAGTTCAGTAATGCCTGATCAAAACCAATGCGCATGGCAATAATAAGTTCAAAAATACCGATAACAATAATGATTAACAGCGGCCAGAACCATAAGAAAGAAAACAGCTTGCTGCTCATGAAAAACATCATTGCAACGATAGCTCCAATGGTTAAAAACAATGAAAGGTTATGAATTTTTTTATGTTGTGCCAATAGGGCAATACAGCTTTTGATATTACATATTGCCTGCTCATTATTCATCAGTTGTCATCCTGTCATCATTTGTTTTGTCAGTATAAAGACTAAGCAGCGGGTAATCACTCTTTTTTAAAACAAATCGAGGATGTTTATTTTTAATAAGGGCAATAGCCTCATCAATATTTTCTACATATTGACTACATACTAACCAGACGATCACTGCCATAACACTGCGTGAATAACCCAGAGCACAGCAGATCAAAATTGGCTTATTAGTCTGATTATTCCTGTGCTGCTCGATTAATCTCTGCGCAGTCATTAAATTTTTTTCAGAGGGCGTCAGCAAATCAAGGTTAGGCAGTGTGTGCCACTTTACAGCCCCTGATTGGGCGATGGAAGGAATAAGCATCTCAGTAGTCATATCGATAATAGTGTAGTAGTGATGTTGCTTTATCTCTGAGGAAGAAGGAAAACGTCCCAGCCATAAGCCCTCAACAATCTGACTGGCAGCTGATTGTTTTCTTGCAAAAAAAGAGTGGGTCCACAGATAGGAATTCAATTTTGCAGCCAGTAAATAGGGGTATAATAAGCAGCGACTGGCAAGACTCATTTTTCCATTGTCTGATTTTTGAAAACCTCTGGCACCAATAAAAGCATAAAACAGAGCAACCATAAATACGGAAAAAGCAGGCCATAACAGCCATAAAGCCCAGCCATTGAATATGAAAGCAACAGTGCTGAAAAATATTGCTGCCGCCAGATAGTACGCAGCCAGTCTGTAGCGGCGTTTTTTATTCAAGCCGTGCTCATGCTTATTAAACTCAGAGTCAGAAGAAAGCATAAAATGGCCATCTTCAGGCCATAACCAGACACAGAACCAGCCTAATAATGCACCCGTAGGCACATCAATAAAATGATGCTGATAGGTGGTTAATACGGAAAGTCCAATTAAAAAACATAATAGATGAAATGGCCCGATCAGAATCTTAGGCAGATGACGGGGATAAATCACCCAGAGTATCACCAGCAATGCAATATGCAGTGAAGGTGCCTGATTAAAAGGCTGATCAAAGCTGCTTAACGCAGTGAATAAGCTGCCAAATAAACCAGTGGTTTCCGGCCTTTGAAAGGTGAAGCCCATTGGCCATAGTATAAAACAGATAACGGCGAGAACTTGTGCTGTAAGCAGTCGTTTAGCATGGCTATTCAGTTCAGCTTTGCTGCTGCAGATAAACAGTGACAGAGCATATAAAAAATCAATACTCCAGTAAGGGATAATCGTCCATGGTACAAAGGGAATAGACTTTTCCCAGGCAAAAACAAGATGTGAAACCTCATTCTGCTGAGCAGCCAGCCAATTGGCAGAGCCATAGCTGAGAAAAAAGAAGGGGCCCAGAAACAGCAGCCATTTGACTGCCTGTTTCCAGTCCGCTGAATTATCTTTACTGTTTCCTTGCAAAGAAGGCGTTGAATTGTTCATGCTGCTGCATTCTTTATGGCCAGAGAAACCGTAAAGATCCCATATTCATCAATACGCTGCTCAATTTTACTAAAGCCGGCAGCTTCGACTAATTGATCCATCTCTGCCTGACAGCGTCGACGCATAACCCAGGCTTGTCCCTTACGATGGCTGGTCAGTGCCCTGGCAATCATTTCTAATTGCGGATGCCATGGCTGATTGGTATAAATGAGATAACCACCCGTTTGTATGGCTGATGAAAACCCCTGCAGAGACTGGCGAATGAGATCATTATCAGCAAACAGTTCATAAAGACCTGATACCACCCCCAGAGTAACCGGCTGCTCATACTGGTCATAACTGACGGCATCAAAGGCATCGGCTTTAACAACGCGGGCAATGTCATCAAGCCCCTTGGCGGTGATGAGTTCACTGCCCTGCTGAACGTTCAAATCACTATAATCACGGAGTAAAACTGAATCCGGTTTTTGCTCATTGTTTTCAATTGCTTCAAGTATATAACGCCCATGACCAGAGGCTACATCCAGAACATTGACCGGCATTGCTTTTGTACGAAGAGACTCTGATGCCGCGTGCAGCAGTTCTTCAATGTTCAGTTTGCGTTGTCGAATACCCCGCCAGCCGATTGAATTTAAATAATTTTTATCAACTAACTTTCCAATTTCTGATAAGCCTTCGGGTTTATTACGATACACATAATCCAGCGT